>DSAU01000580.1 GCA_011046315.1 bacterium | reverse complement strand
GATACTCGCTGTCGATCCGGGCAGCTACCGGTTAACCGCTGTTGCAACTGATCTGTCTGATGCCACCAGTGCTCCGCTCAGTAAGAATTTTATCGCCATTGCCGGTGATGTCAATCAACCGCCCATTCTTTCCCAACTGTCGGTTCCGGACACCATGTTCACCCAATCGGGACAGAGCTATGTCATCACGGTGATCGTCACGGATGCTGATGGAAGCGACGATGTGGTCAGGGTAGAGTATCAAATCGTTGACTCACTGGAACAATCTTTAGCAACGGGGCAGTTTTTTGACGACGGTGACTATACAGCGCACGGAGACAATATCGCCCGGGACGGAAAATATTCCGCAAAACTGATACTCGCTGTCGATCCGGGCAGCTACCGGTTAACCGCTGTTGCAACTGATCTGTCTGATGCCACCAGTGCTCCGCTCAGTAAGAATTTTATCGCCATTGCCGGTGATGTCAATCATGCGCCGTTGCTGTTTCCAGTTTATACGCCAGAATTCGTAGTCGTAGATACGGTTGTTGATTTTGTTCTAAAAATGAGAGCTGAGGATCCCGATGAAGAAGATGTCGTTTCTCGAGTCAGTTTTCAGATTTTCGGTCCCACACTAACGCAGTTGGCAGCCGAAGGGGAATTGTTCGACGATGGCTCCCACGGCGACAGCCTTGCCGGAGACGGGATATTCACCCTCGAAATGGATACCCAATTCGCAAGCTGGCAATTTGGTGACTTTCATCTCTATGTTCAAGCCTACGACTCAAAACAAAAATCCAGCGAAAGTTTCTACCGCCTGATGCCGTGGGTGAAAATGATCACCGGCGTGGCGCCGGTGATCTCAGACCTTAGCGCGCCAGATACGGTAAAACTTCCCCAATACGACGCCAAATCATTTCTGATCAGCGTCAAAGCTGTTGATGATGATCATTATAATGACATCAAAGAGGTTTTCTTTAATACATATAAACCTGATGGTTCGCTCTCACAATCAAGTCCGCTGCAACTTTATGATAACGGAACTTCGGGGGATGTAACCGCAGGCGACAGCATTTACTCACTCCAAATTTGGATTACATCTACCAACGATGTCGGAAACTATCGTTTTGAATTTGAAGCCAGAGATTATTCCGACTTATTAAGCAATAAAATTATTCACATAATGACGGTGGTTCAGTGAAATGAAAAGAATTTTTATTTTTACATTGGTCCTGGTTCTTTGTTGCGGGTTAGCTTTTACCCAGGTGCTCTCAAAAAAAGCGTTCCGTTTCGAAAGTGACCCGTTGCCGGGTTTAAAGAGCAACAGCATCACCGATATTGTGGCAGTCGATGAAAATACAATTATACTCGGCACCGGAAAAGGACTTGCCATTACCAGAGACGGGGGAGAAAGTTGGGTAACCTATACTCACAAGCAGGGCATTGGCAGGGGCGGTGTATCGGCGGTTGCGGTTAAAGATTCCATGATCTGGATTGCCACCGCTTTTGATTCTCTCGTAAACGACGAACATTACGCTGCTGGCGGGGGATTGAGCTATTCTACTGATCTGGGAGCAACCTGGACTCACCTTCCGCAGCCGTTGCCTGGTAATAACTGGACCGTAATCAATAATGTAACTTATGACATTGCAATTATAGATACGACGGTCTGGATCGCCAGCTTCGGTGGCGGGCTGATGAAGTCATCGGATATGGGAAAAAGCTGGCAGGTACGTCCGCCTGATGACTATAATTTCAATCCGGATGAATATCTCAGCCACCGTGTATTTTCACTGCTTGCGGTCGGCGATACACTCTGGGTGGGTACTGCCGGCGGCATTAATGTTTCGTATGATGGCGGAAAAACCTGGCCTAGGGAGATGATGTTTACCCATCAAAATCAGGACCAGCCGATTTCCGGTAATTTTGTGGTCGCTATTGACTTGCAGGAAATTGACGATAAAAAGATAATTTGGGCAGCTACAATCAATGCTGAAGATTACAACGAATTCAGGGGCGTTTCCAGAACTGAAGATTTTGGCAGAAGCTGGACCAATTATCTGCGAGGCAAATTTAGCTATGATTTTGCTTTTGACGAGAATCAGGTTTTCGCCGCAACAGACAGCGGTTTGTGGAAATCGCCCGACGGCGGCTTAAATTGGGATGTATTTCCACAGATTGTCGACTATGAAAGCCGCGAACATTTTTACACTGAAGCTTTCTATTCAGTGGAATTTTCAAAAAAAACCAAAAAAGAGCTGTGGGTTGGAAGCGGAGATGGCCTGGCGCGAACTGCGAACAATGGATTGGACTGGACAATTTTTCGGTCTTTTGTAAAACCAGGGCAGGGAGATGAACCGCGGGTGTACGCCTATCCCAATCCGTTTACACCATTGAGATTCAATCAATTTGGCGGAGATGGTTTCATCCGGTTTCAATTCCGTACCTTCAACGCTGCCCGCGCTACCATTCGTATCTTCGATTTTGCTATGGAGCGGATCGCCACTATTGACGGAGGCAGTTGGGCTGCCAACAGCGACTGTTCGATCGCCTGGAACTGCCGCGATAACAACGACCGTTTGCTGGCAAACGGCGTCTATTTTTATCAACTCGAACTTGAGGGAGACGGTAAATACTGGGGGAAAATTATCATTATTGATTAAACCGGGTTGAGAAACAACCGGTTACGGTTTAACTTCTCCGGCTAAAGATTATCTGCTTAAAATTTGCTAATGCAGAATTCATATTTTTCAAGGAATTGGCAAAATGAAAAAATGTCATCAAATCACGTGGAGCTTTCTGTTAATATTCTTTATTCCGATTTCGGTTCATGCAATCGACGGCTATTATACCGGCGCATTTTTACGAATGGGGCTTGGCGCACGCGCCAACGCCATGGGTGGCGCGTTTACCGGCGTCGCTGATGGACCGGAAGCGGCTTACTATAATCCCGCCGGTATACCGATGCTTGAAAAATCCAGACTGGCATTGTCTCACCGTTTTCTTTCATTGGATCGAAATTTCAATTATATCGGTTTTGCCACCGGCATCCGGCCCAAAGTGGATGAATCCTCCGCTGAAAAAGCCATCAAAGGCGGTGTCGCATTGAGTTGGATCCACGCCGGGGTTGACAAGATCGATGGCAGGGATTTTGCCGGAAACCACTACAAATATTTTTCCAATGCGGAAAATGCGTTCGCGCTGTCGTTCGGAGTGATGCCGATGCAATATCTGGCAATTGGCTTTACCGGGCAGGTTTTTTACAATCGTTTTCCGGACATGGGGGAAGGCGACGCCACCATCTCCAGCACTGGGCTGGGGCTGGATGTCGGCGTGTTGCTGACGCCGTTTCCGTTTTTATCGATGGGCGTTGTCATCAAAAACATCAACGCCAAATATGATTGGAAAACTGATAAACTCTGGGAAAAGGACATCGAAAAGATCGACCGCTTTCCCAAATCGGTGCGGGCTGGTTTTGGTTTGCGCTATCCCTATCCCTGGTTGCTGGTGGCAGCAGATGTGGAAAAAAGCGATTTGCTCGGATGGAAATATTACTTTGGCGCAGAAGCTCAATTGATAGAGAGGATGTTCCTGCGCACTGGTTTAAATGATGGAGCGCCCGCTTTCGGCGGTGGATTTGTTTTTCAATTATTATCTAAAACCAGTCAAATACAGTATGCATTTGTGACCAAAAAATACGATGCTGACAGCGAACACATTTTTAGCTGGTCGATCATGTTTTAACAGAGAGATTGACGGAGAAAAAAACTATCCCAACCGGAGTTTAAAGCTTTATAAATTTTTATTAAAGGAAAAGCGATGGTTTATCGAAAACGATTACCAGTTGTCATTTTTATTCTATTATTGTTAACCGTCCCGGTCAGCGGTGAAGAAAATCCGGCGGCGACTGGATTGGCTTTTCTAAAGCTGGGTGCTGGCGCACGCGCTGTGGGTATGGGCGAGACATTCACGTCGCTGGCAGATGATCCCAGCGCTGTTTACTGGAATCCGGCAGGGCTGGCGATTATTTCAGGCGCTCATCTTCTGTTCACCCACAACGAATGGCTGCAAGATATTCGGCACGAGTTTCTGGCGGTAAATTTTCACATCGGTAAAAATGCGTTTGGTATAGGTTTAATGACCAGCTCTGTTTCCGGTATCGAACGCCGGGTAGCGCCGACAGCAGAGCCGCTCGGTGAATTCGGCGCTCATGACGTCATGCTGGGAATTTCTTATGCTCGAAAATTGAAACCGTCGCTTTCAGTGGGCGCAACGGCTAAATTTCTCTATCAGAAAATTTACATCGAAGAGAGCAGCGGTGTTGCGCTGGATCTCGGCCTGCGCTACCAGACCCACCTTCCGGGATTGTACGCGGGAGCGGCGCTGCAGAATTTCGGCTACACCTCCAAACTCAAAACCGAAGCTCCGAAATTGCCGCAGACAGCTCGGATTGGCATTGCTTATCAACTGGATGCAGAACAACTTCAGGGAAAATTAATTTTTGCCGCTGACGTGGTTCAAATTTTTGAAAGCACGGCACATTTAAATTTGGGCGCTGAATATGATCTCAAAAATCTATTTCAATTGCGACTCGGTTACCAGACCGGCTACCAAGATAAAGGCATCCATGCCGGTTTTGGCGTCGGCTTCCTGCGTTACCGTTTGGATTACGCTTTTGTACCGTTTTCAGCCGGGCTTGGTAATACGCACCGGATCGCTTTTGGGATCAAATTGTAGAATCCGTTTCCCACAGAAAAAAAAAAAATCGCGGTTGAACATTTTTTACTTGACAAACCGCTTTTTTTTTATTATATTGCAACTACAATTGTAGTATTGATACGTAAATTGACGGAGTAGAAGTGAAAAAAGCATTGACACTTTCAGACCTTGAATGGCGGATAATAGGGGCGCTCTGGGAAAAAGGGGTTTTGAACGTAAAAGAAACATGGCAGAGGTTATTCCCTGAAGCAGAAAAAGCCTACACCACGGTTCAAACTTACATGGACCGAATGGTGGAGAAAAAATTGTTAAAAAAGGAAAAAATCGGACTGGTCAATTTTTACCGCCCGCTGGTGGATGAACGGACGCTAAAAAAACGCGCCACCGAAAAGTTCGTCTCCAACACTTTCAATGGGTCAATTGGCAGACTGGCTGCTTTTTTACTGGATTCATGGGAGATCACTGCCGAAGAGTTGGGGCAGATCAAAAAGTTAATCGATCAAAAAGCAGGTGAGACCGATGGAAAACATGATATCCCTGATTGAGAAAACTTCCCTGAAATGGTTTTCGGTTATGGCGAATTCATCGCTGCAATTGACAGTTTTTTTGGGAATAATCGCCGGGCTATCGTTGCTGTTCCGCCATAAATCGGCGACCTTTTTATATTGGTTGTGGTTAATCGGAAGCCTGAAAGCGCTAATACCTCCGGCAATAAATCTGGACTTCTTGTTTCCGCAGCGTGAGCTTCAAATTCCGGTAATTTTGCCGGTGTTTCAACTGCCGGAGGTGACAGTGGATGTGGCGCCGGTCGCGACCTCATCCATTGAATTGAGCTTTCACAGTTACCTTTTTCTGGGATGGGCAATCGCGGTTATCATTTTTATGGGAAAGTGGCTGTATCAAAACATTCGATTATCCCGAAAAATTACCGGCAGTGCTAAACCATTCGTTTTGCCGGTTCAGCTAAAACATCTGTTATCAGATTTCAGCCGCGTAAAAATTTTTATCCTACCGCAATGTTCATCTCCTTTTGTAAGGGGGGTGATTAGTCCCAAAATTTTTCTGCCCGAGCAGGCGAAAAACTGGAGTAGCAGCGAGTTGCGCGCCGTACTACTGCATGAACTGGCGCACATTCAGCGACGAGATCTGATTTTTATTGGGGTGCAAAATTTTATCCAGATTGTATTCTTCTTTCATCCGTTTGTATGGTTTGCCAATGTTCAAATCTTCCGCTATCGAGAGAAAGCCTGTGACGATGCAGCCGTTCAAAAAATGGGCGGAGACGCTGTTGCTTACAGCCGATATTTATTGAATTTTCTCCACAATACGATGGTGCCGCAACCAATTTTTCCCGTTAGCAATCATTTTCTGCAGAAGCGAAAATATTTAATCAATCGTTTTGAATACCTTTTAACCAAGAAGGAGATGATTATGCGAAAAATAACCACGATGCAAAAACAGATTCTAATCGGCTGCATAGCATTGGGATTGGGGCTGACCCTGGTTCAGTCGCAAGTACCGCCGAAAAATCTGGCGCCGGTAGATGGTTTTGGCTCCGCAGTTACAGCCGGTGATGATCAGAAGAAAAAAGGAGACAACACCCTTTCGCCACAACAGTTTAAAAAACAGAAGGAGTTAAATGACACCCAATTTGTTCCTTACGATGAACCGCCCGAACCGATTGGCGGATTTGCTGCCATTCAGATGAATTTACTTTATCCGGAGGCGGCACGTAAAGCCGGAATCGAAGGCACGGTAATCATTTACACTCAGATCGATACCAATGGTCAGGTTGTTAACACCAGAATAATCAAATCAATCGATGACACCAGTGGCTGCGAAGAGGCTGCCATCGAGGCGCTCAAAAGCGTGAAATGGATTCCGGCAAAGCAGGGCAAGACGCCGGTAACGGTCTGGGTATCGGT
>DSAU01000491.1 GCA_011046315.1 bacterium | reverse complement strand
CAATCTCCTGGGCTGAGACAATTCTTTCAATAAAGGGCGTTTGCGAAAGGTAATCATTCAGCAGCAAAAACATGCCATGAGTTAATCCGTCAGACATGTGATCATTGCACGAAAAATTTAAAGCGATATTAGCTGGATTCATTGCAGTAATTTCGCGAATCAGCTCTTCCCGTATCGATGTTTTATAGGAAATGACATGATCGTAAGCGCCAATATCTTTAATTGCGGCAGAATCAAGATTACCGACGATGGCGACAGTCTTTCCCGTTGCTGAAATTAAAAAAGCGGATTGCCAGGTGCAACTTGCATCCAAAATGAGTGGCAGACTGGGATCGGTTAAAGTGTGGCTTTCTCTGACAAAAATTAACCAGAGATCGATGTTTTTCTCTTTTAAAATTTCGATTGCCTGACGAATTTTTTCCTTCACAATTGACATTTCAAACTCCGCTTTTCGATCTTCAAAGATGATACTATTGAGCCTGAAATTTCCCAGACCAGTCAATGTGCTTTATAAAAAGAAACCGAGAAAAGATTCCTCGGTTTCATCAATAAAACTGATATTAACATCGACAGATTATAATTTTGTTTCCGCAACAGCTTTTTTCACTGCTTCAAGCGAATTCATCAACATCGCTTTTTCATCATCGTTGAGCTTGATTTCCAACACTTTCTCAACTCCCCCGGCGCCAATAACCACCGGAACACCGATATAATAGCCCTTAATGCCATACTCTCCTTCCAACAACGCTGCACAAGCTAAAATTCGCTTCTTATCTTTGATATAAGATTCGGCCATCTCGATAGCGCTAATTGCCGGGCTGAAGAACGCCGAGCCATTGCCCAGTAATCCGACAATTTCAGTGCCAGCCTTGCGAGTTCGGTCCACTATTGCATCAATTTTATCTTGCGGTAACAATTCGGTCAGCGGAATGCCGCCGACAGTTGTCAACCTGGGCAGCGGTACCATCGTCGGCCCATGCCCGCCCAGAACAGTTGCGGCAACATCTTCAGTTGAAATACCCAGCTCTAATGCGATAAAAGATTGATAGCGTCCGGTATCCAATATGCCTGCCATGCCGACAACCCGATTCTTGGGAAAACCGGATATTTTTTTGAAAGAATAGACCATAGCATCGAGCGGATTTGTCAGAACGATACAGAAGGCATCCGGGCAATATTTTTTCACGTTTTCAGCAACGTTTTTCATGATTTTAAGATTAACATCGAGCAGATCCTCCCGCGACATTCCCGGCTTTCTGGGCAAGCCAGCAGTGACAATAACAACATCAGAACCTTTTATATCCTGATAGTCGCTTGTTCCGGATAAGTTACAATCCACTCCCATCAGAGGTGTGCCTTCAAAAATATCAAGCGTTTTCCCCTTTGCCATGCCCTCTTTTTCGGGGATTTCAAGCATTACAGCGTCGCCCAATTCTTTTTGCGCAATAAGCAGCGCCAGGATACCACCGATTTGTCCTCCACCGATCAAAGCAATTTTTTTTCTTGCCATGCGAATCTCCTTCATTGGGTTTAGTGGCTAATTATTATTTATCTATACTCAAAAAATGAATTCGTTTAGGACAATTATTGTTTTTATCAATATCGAACTCATCCTGCTTGATCGATATCCAGCTCTGATTCTCTTCCTGCTATCATGGGTGACTGATTATTCTCATATTTTGATAATATTGCTGTACAACTACGCAGTAATGATATGAACAACTTTCTTGGATCTGCTTCGCGTCGTGTACTTTACCACACCATCAATTTTTGCAAATAAGGTATAATCGCCGCCCATGCCGACATTATTGCCGGGATGAATCTTAGTGCCACATTGCCGGACTAAAATACTGCCTGCGGTTACTTTCTGTCCGCCAAATCGTTTCACGCCACGCATTTGGGCGTTGCTATCACGTCCGTTCTTCGAACTTCCGACACCCTTTTTATGTGCCATAATTTATCACCTCCAACATCAATTTATTGTAATACAATATCTTCAATTTTAATTCGTGTGTACTCTTGTTTGTGACCGCGCTTTACTTTGTAACCCTTTCTTCGCTTTTTTTTAAAAACGATGACCTTTTTACCGCGTTCATCCTGAATAACAGTTGCTGTTACTTTTGCGCCCTTTATTGTGGGAGAACCCACCTGCACATCTTTACCATCAGCAGCTAACAACACTTTTTCAATTTCAATCTGGCTTCCTGCGCTTTCAGATAATTTTGGCGCTAAAATCACATCATCCTTGGTGATTTTAAACTGTTGCCCACCGAGCTCAACAATTGCGTACATCGAGTTTGCCTCCAAAAAATTCTATTTTTTAACCTGCTTAAAATATCAAGTCGCCTGGTAATTTTTAGATTTTTAATATAATAATTTTTATCGTTTAAGTCAAGATTTAAATTTATCGGTGATGTCGATATTTTTCTTTTTCGAGAAATATCGGACCTCATCGATCTCCATATTGGGATCGGCAACCAATTCTATCTTGATAAAATATTTCCACATTATCCGCCGGATAGGACTGCGCAGACCTTCACTGAGGTACGATTTGATTTCCGGATGGGTAATTATTTTAATCCTTCGTTCATTGGAATGGCTACGAAACCGTTTAATCCAACGTTCAATTTCATTTAATGTGGTGCTTTTAGAAGTAATACGTCCCAGCCCTCCGCAGATGGGACAGGTTTCGCTCAATGAATATATCAAACCCGGCCGAATCCGCTCACGGGTCATTTCGATCAAGCCAAATTCGCTAATCGGGGTGATATTCGCCTGAGCTCGATCTTTTTTTAACTCATTCTCCAGTTCATCATGGAGACGTTTTTTATTGCGCTCATCCCGCATATCGATAAAATCGATCACGATAATACCACCGAGGTCTCGCAAACGCAACTGCCGAGCGATCTCTCTCGATGCCTCCAGATTGATTTTGAGCGAATTCTGTTCATGGTCTTTATGACCGATATATTTGCCGCTATTGACATCGATTGCCACCAACGCCTCAGTCTGGTCAAATATGATTGATCCGCCACTTTTCAGTAAAACTTTTCGCGACAGACTTTTCTCAATGTCGGTTTCAATACCGTAGTAATCAAAAATCGGTTCACGTCGGTCATAAAATTCTACCAACCCGCCCATCCCCTGACTGACGCCATTGAGATACGAGGCGATTTTTCGATATAGCTTTCGCGAATCGACCACCAGCCGTTCCACATCTGAAGTAAACAAATCCCGAATGACACTGGACATCATGCTCATGTCTTTGTAAACCAGCGCCGGTGACTTGCTGTTGCGAATTTTGTTTTCAAGCTTTTTCCACTCCTTTTTTAGGGCTTCGATATCGGATTTCAGCACCATGGAGTCTCTGCCTTCGGCGACTGTTCTGATGATCAGACCAAATCCTTCGGGACAAATCTCCTTTCCGATTTTTCGAAGTCGTTTCCGTTCCTTCAAGCTGTCAATTTTTTTTGAAACACCCACGATTTTTGAATTGGGCACCAGCACCAAAAACCTGCCGGGAATAGAAATTTGTGTGGTTAGCCGCGGACCTTTGGTGCTAATCGGCTCTTTGATAATTTGAACCAAAATATTTTGTTTAACTTTAAGCTCATCCGGCGCCAACGTCTGATAACTTTGATCCTCTTCATCCAAATCAACCATCGCACTGACGGTTGAAAAAGATTCTCCGATATCTGAAAAATGCAAAAATGCATCCTGCTTATGTCCAATATTCACGAAAGCAGCTCGCATACCTTTGACGACATTCACTACTTTACCCAAATATATATCGCCCACCATTCTTTCGCTATCCGGTTTTTCAACGAACAGTTCTGCTAATTTTTCGTCTTCCAGAATTGCAATTCGGATTTCTCCAATCGCTGCATTAATAATTATCTCTTTTTTCATATTTCCCTGTCACAATTTTAATATTTAATTTTTGGTTAAATATCCAGCGGCGTCACAGCTTTTTGATCGCCCTGGACGATTAATGATTTTCGGTGAACCCGACATAACGCGATTTCATCATCGGGCAAACCCAAAAATTGACTCAGCACCTCCTGAACCCGTGCGATTTTCCCCTGGTCAAAGTTCAAAGACAACAGCAACGCTCCATTCGATTCATTGACGGCAATCTTTTCAACATAAGGCCGAATATCCACCGGTTGCGTTCCGGTTGCCCGAGTACGTTCCACAATGATTTCTTCGCGATTCATAAACTCCCTGATTTTCTGCTCAAGCTCAGATCGCTCGAAATTTGTTGAAAGCCGTATGTCGTATTCGGCTCGATTAATAATTGAAGACAAAGAGGGCTGCTTGCCAATCAACGGTTTCACTGTTAAAATCCTCAGACCGTTTGGTAAGGCTCTGTTTAAACAAGAAATCAAATCTGTGCCACGCTCCTGGAAATACTGAACGTCCAGATATTCCGCCTCGCTGGTCTGCCCCATAGCCAACGGCGGATTGTAGGCAATTTTGGGGTGTGGATTAAAGCCCTGCGAATACACCAGTTTTATGCCGGCTTTTCTGAAACTACGTTCAAAAATTTTTCCCAAATCCAGATGCGAAGTAAACCGGAGTTGATCACCTTTCTGATATCTCAACCGTACCGAACGCGCTGTCGGCTCCGCGGTGCTTTTCACGCGCTTCAGACCCCTTCCGTAATGCAAACTGTCCGAATTAGCCTCTTTTACCGGTTTGTTATTTGAATGCTGCGCTACCGCTGACCGGGCAGCTGAATTGATTATTTTTTGACATTCAGGATGTTGTACCATTCCGCAGCCATGACAAACCGATTGCCGACAATCTGGAGTCGAAAGACATTCCAACGATTTTTCATGTTCTTTTTTCAAATAACTTTTTGTCACTCCTTTATCGATGTGATCCCATGGTAAATTTTCGTCAGGATCCAGCTCTCGTGTGTAAAAATCCGGTTCAACCTGCGCGTCCGCAAATGCCTTCATCCAAAGCTCAAATTGAAACTGATCCGACCAGGCGTCAAATCTGGCTCCGTTTTTCCAGGCAAGATAAATCACTGAAGCTAAGTTTCGATCACCTCGCGCCATTATTCCTTCTAAATATGACACTTCAGGATCGCGCCAACTGAACTTATAAATCGGATGAGTCAACTGATCCTTTAGATAAAAAATTTTCTCTTGCATCTCCTGAATCGAATTTTGGGCAACCCACTGAAAGGGCGTGCCCGCTTTCGGGCAGAACGGAGAAACCGAAATATTAATGGATTTCCCCCCCTTTTTTTTGGCGATCGCTTTGACCTGTCGCACCAATTCAATGATTCCCTCAAGGTCATCCCGGGTTTCGCCGGGCAGCCCGATCATAAAATAGAGCTTAACCAGGTTCCAACCCTCTGAAAAGGCGATGTTAACAGCTCGTAACAGATCTTCATTGGTATTGGTTTTGTTTATCGCCTGGCGCAGCCTTTTTGAACCCGCCTCCGGCGCCAGGGTGATACCGGATTTACGAACTTTTCGCGCATATCTTGCCATTTCAACGGTAAAAGTTTCGGTGCGCAATGACGGAAAAGAGACATTTACCATTTGCGATTCAAATTTGCGCGACAGCAGATTCATGAGTGTCGGTAGTTGCATGTAATCTGAAGTTGAAAGCGACGCCAACGAAATTTCATCATATCCGGTATTTTGGATGACAGCATCGATATGTTTCATCAGATCATTAACAGACCGCTCACGAACCGGGCGATAAATAAAACCGGCGTTGCAAAATCGGCAACCCTGGGTGCAGCCGCGCATAATTTCAACTGAATAGCGATCATGGGTGGTCTCGATCAGCGGAACCAAAGGCTTCAATGGATAATTTTTCGAATCCAATCGCTCAATAGTGCGCGTTTTGATTTTGGCCGGAGCGCCGAACTGAGCAGCAGGAGTTAAGCTGACAAATTTCGCCCCATCATAATCCGGACGATAAAACGCCGGAACATACACGCCGGAAATTTCCGACAATTGTTGCAGCGCTTCCTGCCGGGTACCAGCATCTTTTTTAATCGATTTGAAAAGCTGAACGATCTCGACTACGACCTCCTCGCCATCGCCAATCACAAACGCATCGAAAAAATCAGCCAGCGGCTCCGGATTAAATGCGCAGGGTCCTCCTGCCAATACTAACGGAGTCGTATCCCGACGATCCTTTGCAAAAATTGGTATTCCCCCCAAATCCAGCATATTCAAAATATTGCTGTAATGCAATTCATATTGAAGAGTAAAACCCAGCAAGTCGAAATCTTTTAGCGCTTTTTTGGATTCCAAAGAAAATAACGGCAGTCGTTTTTCACGAAGTCGCTGCTCCATATCATCGGCAGGTGCATAAACGCGTTCTGCGGCAACGTATGGAAGCGCGTTTAAAACATGATATAAAATCTCAAAACCGATGTGGGACATGCCGATTTCGTATAAATCAGGAAACCCCAGCGCAAAAGTTACCTCAACTTCTGACCAGTCTTTTCGAATTACATGAATTTCATTTCCGACATATCTTCCGGGTTTATGCACCAGCGGGAGAATTTTTTCGTTAATTATTTGCTCCAGTGTTTCCATAGATGCAGATCAGCTTCTCATCCCACATTTTTCAAATTACGATAACTTATTTTAATTAAAT
>DSAU01000344.1 GCA_011046315.1 bacterium | reverse complement strand
CCTTTACATCCCTTACAATCAAATCATTAAAAAACAACAACCCAATTGGTTTTTATTTTTTAAACATCTATTCCTAACCTGGCGAATCCAGAACCAAACAGGTTTTAAATTTTCTGCCAAAAAATGGCAGAAAATAACTTGTCAGTTACTAACCACAGCATCTTCTGGCACAAATTCACCCGCTCGATGTGCAATGCCTCGGCGGTTTTGCCGATCTTCCAGTTGTTTTTTTTCATTATGTTGAGGATGTTTTCCAGCTCAAATTCTTCGCGAGCCTGGTGCAGAAGTTTGGGTTCGTTGGCGGAAGGGATTGCGGCTGGTTCTTTGGGCTCGATCAGTAGAATCAAGTCGTTGAGATCGATCAGGTCGCCCTGTCTCATAATCATCTGGCGTTCGACAAAATTACAAAATTGGAGGATAATATCAAATTAAGGCGATGCTCCTTTCTACCTCCCGTAAAACAGCGGCAAAATCCCGTAAAGGATCACCTGACAGCGATGATTCTATAACAGCGCCATTTTCGGTGTGAAAATGATGGGGAAAGCCTGGCAAATGCGGAAAATCTTCTTTATTGTCCCATCTGGCGATGGTTCCTTGATTATATAATTGGTAAGAATAGTCATAATGACCGTTGTTATAATACAAACGTACCTGAAAATTACATCTTTTTTGCAGCCTGGCTCGAATTTTAATCACAAAATTTCCATTTGGCAACGATGTGATTTCTAACACTTCTGCGGAAAGACATGCCGGCGAGTTTGTTAGTTGCACCAGGATTTCAGACATTAACAAATTCATCATAAACATGCGATGATCTCCTGATGCACCTGTTTCCAGGAATTAAATCCATCTTGGGCAACTTTCCAATCAAACGCATCATCTTCAAGTTGCAAAAACGCCTCATGATTCGAAGGGTCTGAGAGCAATTTTTGAGCTTGCTCTTTGGTAAATTTCTGAAAATCATCAAAGCTCATCCGATATTTTCTCTCAAATCTTTTGATCAATCTTTTATACTTCTGCAATTGCTGTTGGACATAATTGAGAGTAATTGTTTCAAATGCAGTATCTACCGAATCAAATAGGCGATGTTTCACGAGTGATGCGCCGATTGCTTCGATTTTTGTTGACATAGAATCACCTTTTTCATCGTATTATCGAACTCGATTTTTTTTAATATACTGATTTTTAGAGTAAATTTCAAGTAATAATATTATGACGCAGTATCTTTCCCCAACCCCATCATTTTATAATACAAATTCGCCCGTTTGAATTCTTTCTGTGCTTGTTGGAGGGGGTTGGGGTCATCGCTGGAAGAATTTATTGTGGTTTATCCGCTTACCAGCAGAGGGGCGACGTTGCTGAGGTCGATAAATTCCGATGATGGCATCTGTATTGCTCCTGTAACTTATAGTGCAAAATAAACCAGATTTCTCCAAGAAATCTGGTTTATAAAAATGACACGAAGATATTATGATGAAGTATTTATCCCCAACCCCCGCATCTTCCGGTACAAATTCGCCCGGTCGATGTTCAATGCCGCTGCGGTTTTGCTGATCTTCCAGTTGTTTTCTTCCAGTGCTTTGAGGATGTATTCCCGCTCGAATTCTTCACGGGCTTGCTGCAGGGGCCTGGGCTCGTTGCTAACAGGAATTGCCGGTGTTTCTCCGTGTCCCAGCAGCGGGACGACGTCGCATAAATCGATCAGATCGGATTGCTTCATGATCATCAGCCGTTCGATGAAGTTGCGCAGTTGGCGGATATTGCCGGGCCAGTTATTTCCGGAAATATATTTTAGCGCGGCTGGCGAAATGTTGGGTTTGACAATGCCGTTGGCATCGGCGTAGTTTGAGATGAAATAATCGACCAGCAAGGGGATGTCGGAGCGGCGTTCGCGCAACGGGGGCACAGTGATGGTGAAAATTTCCAGGCGATAGAACAGGTCTTCGCGAAAGGTCTTTTCAGCCACCTTCTGTTTCAGATTTTTATTGGAGGCGGCGATGAGGCGAACATCAACGGTTGCGATTTCCGAGGACCCAACCCGCTGAATTTCACCGGTTTCCAAGAAGCGCAACAGCTTTGCCTGCGCTGCCAGACTCATGTCGCCGATTTCATCAAGAAACAGGCTGCCGCTGTCTGCGGTCTCGATGCGGCCTTTCTTTGCCAGATTGGCGCCGGTGAAAGCGCCTTTGGTGTGGCCGAACAGCTCGCTCTCCAGCAAATTGTCCGGGAAGGCGGCGCAATTTATTTTTATCATTGGTTTTTTGGACCGGGGACTCTGATTGTGGATTGCCTGCGCCACCAACTCTTTACCGACACCGTTTTCGCCGAAAATGAGAACCGGTGAATTGGTTGGCGCGATTTTTTCAACCAGCGAAAAAACTTGCTTGATTTTTGATGATTGCCCCACCATCTGATAGCGGGATAGTGAATCCTGTTTATAGAATTCCAGCTCATATTGCAGTTGCCCATGAGCCAGCGCATTACGCACCGTAACCATGATGCGATCACGGTCCAGTGGTTTTTCCAAAAAATCATAAACACCTAATTTAGTCGCTTCGACAGCTTTTGAAATTGTACCGTAAGCTGATATCAACACGATTGGGGTCAGCGGCTTGGCTGCGATCATTTCCGCTGCAACTTCGATCCCGTCAGCGTCAGGCAATTGCAAATCCAGCAGCACCAGATCAATTTCATTTTCCAAATATAACAAAAGCGCCTCCTTTCCAGAGTGCGCTTCCAACACTTCATAACCTTCAGTTTCTAAAATTCGTGAGATAATTTGACAGATCGATTCATCGTCATCGGTAACCAGAATTCTGAAATTATTGTTGTTCATTTTTCCAATTTTCTCTCTTTAATCATCAGACTCATCCTCTACACTTTTGAAGTTTTTAGATTCAACCGGAGTAAACTCCCGGCACATTCTGTAGTAATAATTTCATTACTGCAAATTTCCACTTCGAAAAGCCAGGCGCTAACGGTTGCCAGTATCGAATTGGGTAGAATCATTACTGCAATCAGTATGCCAGACCTGTATTATTCGCCATTTTCAGGAAAGAGCAGGTTTAAAACGAAGAGAGACCGTGGTGCCAATATTCACATCGCTTTGTATTTCAAGCTGTCCGCCGTGGGTGTCGATGATTTTTTCAACAATGCTCAATCCCAGTCCAGTGCCTTCAGGTTTGTTGTATGAAAAATAGGGTTGCCTGATCCGATCCAGATACTCCGCCGGAATTCCGCAGCCGGTATCCCGAATCTGCAATTCAACAAAAGTCATCCATATCGCATTTTTTGTTTTATCGGATAAAACTTGAACCTTTCGCGTTGAGATCAGGATTTTTCCCTGTTTCTGGATACTATCCGCTGCATTGTACAAAACATTTTTTACAGCGTATTCGAATTGTTCGCGGTCGAGCATGGCGGGGGTCAATTTTTCTTCCAGGTCCCATTCGACTTCAATTTTTTTCAATATTGCAGTTTTCCACTGGAGAACCAGCTCTTTAATCTCGCCATTCAAATCGACCGGCTTCAGATTCGGTCGCTCGAACTCGACGAAGCGCATGAAGCCATCGCTCATTTTCTTCAACTTGGCGACCTGGCTGATAATCGGCGTGATAAATTCTTCGACCTCATTCGCCTGGATCTGATCTGTGGTTCTGACTTTGTGAAGCAATTCTTCGGCGTTGAGCTTAACGGTAGTCAGCGGATTTTTGATCCCGTGCGCCAATTTTTGAGCGACCGTTGCCCAGTGCCTGACCTTGCGGATGTGCTCCTGTTCTCTCAGGTCAAAAATTAAAAAACAATGGGCTTTTGTCCACGAAAGATAAAACGCGTGCAATCGAAGCGGAACATTGTCAGTAGCGTCAATGGGACATAGACATTCATAGTTTGTCAGGTTTTCAGCGAGCATCTTTTGCAGCGCTTCGCCAATGGGCTGCAGCCGGCTGTTATTAAATATTTTGCGAATTTTTTTACCATAAGCCTGATGCGGTAAAATTTGCAACAGCTTTGACCAGTCTTTTCCCAAAAAGCTGATCTTTTGATAGCGATCCATAATTAACGCGCTGTCCAGGGACTGGCTTTGTTCCAATATTTGGAGAAGCAACTGGTGGGCGCGCTTGCCGTACAGCAGGTTTCGCACGACGAGCACGGCAACGACCAGGGCAGCCAATATCAGCATCACTATCAAATAATTTTGACCCTGCTTTTGAATGGTATCCGCAAGACCAACGACACGGAAATCGAACAATTGATTTTCAGTCTGATTATTGACAGCCAGACTTGAGAATAAAAGCTGATGCTTATGAGGAAGTTTGATCAATCTCAGAGAACTGAATTTATCTGGAAAGGGCTGAATCAACAATTGCTTCAGTTGGTGATTTAAAAAAACGATCTTTTTGTCCGCGGTAATCGCGATCAGCTCTAAAAGCCCATCCCCATCCAGATCTGCCACCCCATGCACCGTTATCGGCCGGCGATAGGGTTCCGATGTGTACATCACCGAAAAGTCGCCGCTATACATCCTGACAAATCCGTCCTTGCTGCCGATAACAAACTCCTCTATGCCATCACCGTCAAAGTCATGGCAGAGATCAATAAACAGCTCGAAGGGAGGCGTAAAGTAGCTCCCAAGGCTTTTTCGCTGAATTTCAGCGCCATTGCGAATATCCAGCCGGATTAATTCATCATAGCCAGTAAAATCCGGATTACTACCGAAGCGGAAAACCACCAGCTCGTTGTTACCGTCGCCGGTCATATCGCCGATAATTGGATAGGCGCCGGTCCAATAAGGACCCATGGTCTTTCGCCAGCGTTGGTTTCCCTGACTATCGAGGACGAAAATGTAGCAGCTATCATCGCTGGTTCCGTTGAGTTTGACGCCGTTTAAAGGCGCGTAACTGCCAAATATGATCTCCGCTATGCCGTCATCGTCAATATCAATGAGCATGGGCTGAATTACTAACGGACCGGTTAAATATTGCCAGTCAATATGTCCGGTAACCGGATCGAGGGCGATGATACCGCGCACGCCGGCATCGCCGCCGCTGTTAATATTTAGCAGGACGCGGTTGTTTCCGGTTTGGTCTTTAACCATTCCAATTGGAGAGATTGATTGGTGAAACAGTCCGTCGTGGTCGCGATCCTGCCCGCTGAAAAACAGGCAACTTTGCCTGACCAAAATCAGTGAGTCGACCCGGTGAAAATACAAATCGAACGCCGCTGTGGTTGCTGTCTGATGGCGGAACAGCAGTCGCAGCGAATCTGAGCTAACCCCTGGCAGCGGTGTGATGTGATATTTTCTATCCGCCGGAATGATGATGCTTTTTTGATGCGCTCGCGATACATTAGTCAGGACGTCTAATTGATTCCCATAAATGGCGATAATTTCATGGCCCGGGGTCTGCGCATTGACATCCAGGGCGAACAATGATACCGCTGATTTTTGCCAGACACAGCTCAACTGGTAATTCTTTGCCGGATCCCCGGCCTGAGCGGAGATGGTGAATATCAAAGACAGAAGGAAAAATCGAGAAATCATCTGTAGGTGCATCATGTTATTCTTTTTTCGCCTTCATTTTTATTGCTAATATCCAGAATGGAAAGCCGTGCCAATTAGAAAAATCAATTTCTGATAAACCAGGTTTCTTTAAGAAACCTGGTTTATTAACCACTGGAGATGAAATATTTCCGCTTATCCTGGCTTTTACTTTTGTTAAAGCGGGTGACCATTTCAAATAGTGTGATTGCGCGTATGTGCGTCCACTACAGGATCAATTCTTTTTGTTAAATCCACCGCCGCCAATCAAGGGGCGAATATATGTTCCAGTAATACTAATTTCGGGAGCATCGGAGATTTCGATGCCATTCAGTTCCCAGTCGCCTTTGAAAAGAGAGAGCATGTATCCAGCCCGAACTCCCAGGACAAAGCCGCCTATCCCTTCGTATAGCAAGTTATCAAATAAACATGAATTAAGTCTACACTACTTGCTTATATAAACATGCATAACTTCTGTTTCATCATAATCTGGGTTCATTTCACGCCTCCATGATAATTCTTGCCGGCGAGCGGGCTTTTCCTCAATAAAAGCTTTAACCTCGGTTATAAACCCACGTTGTACCCGTACAGCTACCCAAATACCACTTTTATGAACGTTTACCATTTTGTTATCCTCCAGAAATAATTCTTCGATGCCAGCCAAAAACATTGGGATAATCAAAAAACGTGCATACTTCTTTGAGACCACTTGCTTTGAATGTTGGTCTCATGAGCTGACGAACAAATAACGCTCTCCTCTCATCATTTGATACAATACCAAACCGTATTGTTTCTTGCGGAATAACAAGGTGTATATCATTGAAACGAAGCAAACCCGAATAAATTGGAGTTGTGTGCTCGACTTCGTATAGCGCAACTGGCCGATTTGCTCCTCGATCAACCCATATCACATCTATTTCCCCTGCAATGTCTATAATTGGTTGTAACCGATCACGGGGTTATTAAGAAGCCGTTAAAAAGGCTTTGGATATGTTTCGTTAATGCTGTAACCACCATGATGAATCATGGTGTTAGTTCAAAGAGGCATTGAAACAACACCACAATTTATTGTGGTGAAATAATCATCTCAAAACAGTTCTTTT
>DSAU01000007.1 GCA_011046315.1 bacterium | reverse complement strand
AAAAGTTTTTAGTCAGCATGTCATTGCGAGCGGAGCGAAGCAATCTTATCAAATATTTAAGAGATTGCTTCGTCGCTTCGCTCCTCGCAATGACATGCCTGTATTGCAGTTTACTGCGCTATGGTTAACAAATTTACTCTACCAACAAGCTTGATCAATAAGAGAATTTTAAGTTGAAAATGGATCGGGGAAATAAAACTGTGGCGGTTGCCATGAGCGGCGGCGTGGATAGCTCAGTGGCGGCGGCATTATTACAGCGCGCTGGTTATCAGGTTGTCGGCTTGACCATGCACTTGTGGGATTATCCCGGTGTCGGCGGAAACGTCTTTAGTGAAACCAGTTGTTGTTCGGTGGAAACCGCTAATGACGCCCGGTCGGTTTGTGAGAATTTGGGGATTGCCCATTACGTGATCGATGTTCGTGAAGAGTTTGAAACAGCGGTCATCGACAATTTTGCAGCGGAATACCTCAGTGGACGAACTCCCAATCCGTGCATTTTGTGCAATTCTGAAATTAAATGGAAAATTCTGCTGCAAAAAGGGCGAGAGCTGGGTGCTGATTTTTTTTCGACCGGTCATTATGCACAAGTTGTTTGGGATGAAAATAGTCGTCGGTTTCAATTGTTGCGCGGAAAGGATCGGTCAAAAGATCAGGTTTATGCCTTGTGGCGTTTGACTCAGGATCAACTAAAGCGCACCATTTTGCCGCTGGGCGGGTTGACCAAAACCGAAGTCAGAACCATAGCAGCCGAGCTGGATTTGAAAACCAAAGATAAACAGGAAAGCCAGGAGATTTGTTTTATCCCTGATGATGATTATTCGAGATTTTTAAGTGATCGCTTTCCGGAGATAAAGCATCGATTGATTAACGGGAAAATTTTGGATCAGCAGGGAACAATAGTGGGTGAGCATCGGGGCTATCCTTTTTACACCATCGGCCAGCGTAAAGGATTGGGCGTTGCGCTGGGAAAACCAGTGTATGTAACAAATATCGATGCAACAACGAACACCGTGGTAGTCGGGGAAAACGAGGCGCTTCGAGCCAAGGGATTGGTCGCCAGTCAAGTGAACTGGATTTCAATTGAAAAATTTGATACGCCGCTAAAAGTAGTGGCAAAAATTCGCTATAATGATAGCGGGAGAACAGCCATGATTTTTCCCGAAACTACTGAACAGGTGCGGGTTTTGTTCGAAGAATACCATAGCGCGATCACTCCTGGACAATCAGTGGTTTTCTTTCAAGATGAAATCGTTGTCGGCGGCGGTGTAATTGAGAAGGCGATTTTTTAGATGAAAATCATTGACCAGGGGATGATCTGCTGCCCATTGGTTGTCATTCAGCATCAATCCGCAAGTGATGGCTTTTTGAGCTACCAGATGAAATTTCTAATAAAGGAAAATTCCAAATGAATACAAAGAAAGTAACCGTGCCCACTATTGTGCAAATGAAGTCTCAGGCTGAAAAAATCTCGGCGTTAACAGCTTATGATTATTTGATGGCACTATATCTGGATGACGCCGGGTTAGACATCATTTTAGTGGGGGACTCCGGCGCCATGGTATTTTCCGGCTATGACACGACCATTCCGATCACGGTTGACGAGCTGATCTATCACACACGTGCAGCCAGCCGGGGCGTAAAGCGCGCTTTGCTGGTCGCCGATATGCCGTTTTTATCCTATCAGATCAGTCCAGAAGATGCCCTTCGCAATGCCGGCAGGTTTATCAAGGAAGGGGGCGCCGAGGCTGTTAAACTGGAAGGCGGCGAACCGATGGCGACTACAGTCAGACGAATTGTCGACGCCGGTATCCCGGTGATGGGACATCTGGGATTAATTCCGCAGTCCATTAATCGATTTGGTGGATACAAAGTTCAGGCACGAACCGAAGAAGCTGTCGAAAGAATGGTGATAGATGCTCAGGCATTGGAACAAGCCGGAGCGTTTGCTGTAGTGTTGGAAAAAATTCCCGCCGCTGCTGCGAAAATGGTTACTGAAAAAATAAATATCCCCACCATTGGTATCGGCGCCGGAGCTCATTGCGATGGACAAATATTGGTAACACACGATATGTTGGGATTGTTCGAAAAATTCCGACCCAAATTTGTAAGAATTTATGCGGAATTGGGGCACAATATCCGTGAAGCTTGCGCCCGTTATGTTGAAGATGTCAAAATGAATCGCTTTCCCGATGACAGTGAAAGTTATTAAGTCATGTTTCCAGGGAGTCGAATGAAAATAATAATGTCAATTGAAGAAATGCAAAATAGCGCGAACCGGTTGCGTGCAGCGGGAAAGAAAATCGGTTTTGTGCCGACAATGGGTTTTTTACACCAGGGGCATCTAAGCTTGCTTGAGGAGGCGAAAACCCGGTCTGATATTGTGGTGATGAGTATCTATGTGAATCCAACCCAATTCGCGCCGAACGAGGATTTTGAAGCCTATCCGCGGGATACTGAACGCGATTGTAAATTGGCGAGCCAGCATGGTTGTGATATTGTTTTTATTCCGGAATCAGACCAGATTTATCCTGAACCGTATCTGACCTATGTCGAGGTGGAAAAAATGACCCGGATTTTATGTGGCGCTTCCCGGCCGGCTCATTTTCGTGGCGTTACTACGATCGTTGCCAAATTATTTAACATTGTTAAACCTCAACTGGCGGTTTTTGGTCAAAAAGATTATCAGCAGGCATTGGTTATTCAGCAAATGACGCGGGATTTGAATTTTGACGTCGAGATCGTGATTGCGCCGATTGTTCGCGAAAGCGATGGTTTGGCAATGAGCTCGCGCAATAGTTATCTCTCACCTGATGAGCGTCAACAGGCGCTCGTTTTAAACCGCTCTTTATTAATGGCAAAACAAGAAATATTATCCGGAGAACGCGATGCAGAGAGCTTAAAGCGCAAAATCAGGGCTAACATCAGGCAAAAACCGGCGGCGGAAATTGACTATGTGGAAATCGTGGATGCGCGTAACCTCGATCCTGTCAAAGACATTCAACATAATGTGTTGATTGCACTTGCAGCCAAGTTCGGAAAGACGCGGCTCATCGATAATATTATTGTCGACGTAGAAAAATTGATTTAAAATGAAACTTTTCTCTCGCTGAGAATATCTAATAGAGTGCAGATCAACAAAAAAAATAATCTCATATTTGATAGCGAAAAAATATTGAAAAAATGGTTGACTTTAATTTGAAATTTTTGTTAATTTCATGGTGCACGATTTCAGAAGGAGGCTGATCGATATGAAAAAAATAGCAATCATTTTCACCCTGTTGGTTTTACTGCCAGCGATGGCGATCGGGCAATTGAAAACGCAGGAGAAACAGCTACAAATCCGCGAGGAACTCAGGCGACCAGCCGCTGATCAGTTTCTGGGGTTGAGTATTTTTGATCCGTCTAAACTCACCATGTCGCATAGCGTGTCAATGTCCTATTTTTCAATGGGCGGTGAAAGTTTTTCTCAAAGTATGTATTTGAATAAGCTGCAATACCAGCTCAGCTCGCCGCTGCTGCTTACGGTTCAATGGGGCGTGCAAAACTTTCCGCATAATACGTTTTCGCAAGATCATCCAGCGTTTAATAGCGGGTTCTTCCTCTCGGGTGCGGAAATAAAATATCAGCCCAGTGATAAATTTGAAATGCGGTTTCAATATCAAACAATGCCCGGTTTGTACAATCGAAGTATGTACTATAATGATCCCTTTCGCTTTCAATCGCGACGCAGTTGGTGGGACATTGATCAATAAAATCGGCATTTGGAAATAGAGGTGAATTAATTGTAACAGTTCACCTGTTATTCCGGCTGGAGCGAAGCGGAATGTCGGAATCTCAATAATAGAACTTTTAAATATTAATTTGCACATATATTGAGGAGATTCCGGCTAAAAACATGCCGGAATAACATTATTAGTTAATAGTGCTGAACTATTACAATTAATTTAATTCTAAATAACCGAGTTATTCTCGGTTATTTTTTTCTAATTCGGGAATTACCGTGATTCAATTGCTTGGTTGAAGTAGCTGAAAGCATAACGGGAGGATTTTACCATTTCCAATAAAAAGAAAAAATTTTCCCAGACGATTGAAAAATTTACATTGTCGCTGTTTCTGTTCATCCTTGCGGGATTGAATGTGTTGTTTCTGATTTCATGGTTACTACACTCTATTCAGGCGCGCAGTTTGAACGATAGTCCGCAAGTGGCTGTTTATCGGAGTAGCGATCTTCCCCGGGAACAAAGACAACTGAAAGTGGAGGTTTTTAACGCTTGCGGGGTTAAAGATGTTGCCAAGCAGATGACTGATTTTCTGAGGAAGAATGATGTGGATGTGGTCTATTTTGGCAATTATTTAGTGAACAATAAAATTTATTCAATTCAAAATACATTGATCATTGACCGGCAATCCGGAGACCTGCAGCATGCCAAAAGAGTTGCCCGACTTGTCGGGGTCGAAGCCAGGTATGTTATCAACCAGATAAGTCCGGAACGCGAGGTCGATGTAACTATTCTGATCGGCAACGATTATAAAATCCTCAATGGTTTGAAATTAGCAAATTGACTTTCTTTTCACAATTCAAAAAGCATAGATTTTAAAAATTAGCTGAGATGAAGACGATTATGAAGTTTTATCTTAAAAATTACGATGAAGTGATTGGCATCCGGAGATGGTATGTTTCGAACATTGCTCTTCCTTTATAACCTGATTTTTATCCCGCTATCGATGTTTGCTCTGGTCGTTGTCAGTTGTTTTAATCAAAAAATTCGCCGGGGATTAGCCGGTAGAATTCATTTGTTCTGCCGGATTAAAGCCGGTTTTCCGAAAAATAATTCTCATACAAAGATTTTATTTCACGTATCGTCGTATGGGGAATTTTTGCAGGCGTTTCCGGTAATGGAAAGACTGAAGCAACAACACCCGCAAACGATTATTATCGTCACTGTTTTTTCTCCTTCCGGTTATGAAAATATCCAATTAAAACCGCCCGTTGATTATTTGTATTACCTGCCAATTGACAGTTATTGGGGGATGAAAAAATTTGTTCGGATGATTTCTCCAAGGGTTGCAATTATCGTCCGTCATGATATATGGCCTAATTTCGTCTGGCGGTTAAAACTGGAAAAAATTCCATTGTTGTTGATTGATGCTTCGTTCGCTAACAAAACAGCTGAGTTGGGTGGCATGTTAAAATTACTAAACCGGAACTTGCTTTCACAATTTTCTGCGATCTATCCTATCTCCGATCGAGATGCGAAACAGTTCGCCAAGTTTGTGGATAAATCTGTGAACATTCAAATAATGGGTGATACCAAATACGATCAGGTCTATATCCGGTCTCAATTTTCTGAGCGCTATCACCAGCTTAGACAGCATTCAGTTTTCAAAAAACGAAAAATAATCGTTGCCGGAAGCACCTGGTTAGCTGATGAGGCGCAGATTTTACCGGCTTTTAGAGAAGTAGCAGTCGAAGAAAAGTCGGCGCTGCTTATTATTGCACCTCACGAACCAACGCAGAAGCGGGTCGCTGAAATCGAAAGTCGTTGTGAAAAATTGAAGTTAACAACATTACGTTTAACCCGGCTAAATAAGCACAACATCCGCCCGGATTGCATAATTGTTGATCAGATTGGATTACTGGCAAATTTATACGCGCTGGGAATGGCAGCTTTTGTCGGCGGTAGTTTTTACGATAAGGTTCATAATGTACTCGAGCCGGCGGTGTATGGGATTCCGGTGTTTTTTGGTCCCAGGATATCCAACTCGGTGGAAGCGGCGACTCTGCTGGAAAATGATGCAGCAGAGATTGTTCGCTCAAGCGATGATATCAAAAAATTGCTGCAAAAAGTCTTTCGGGGCGAACAATCCACAAAACAACTGGGAGAAAACGCCAGAAGAGTGGTAAAGGAAAATGTTGGCAGCTCTGAAAAAATCGCTGCAAAAATATTAGATCACATTAAAAGTTTACATCCTCGTTTGAACGGGTAGTGGAATTTGATGTATGTCCACTCAGCCAATTGTTTTTTTTCTCCTTTGAGATTGTTTCATAAAACGCTATGGGAAAGTGGTTTCAATGTTTCATGGATGAAAAAAACTGGAGATGATAATGGTTGTTCAATCAATTTTATGGCAGGATAATCAGGTTGTTTTACTCGATCAAACTCAATTGCCGGAGAATGAGGTTTACCTGCAAATTTCCGATTATCGTGAACTGGCGGATGCAATTAAAAAACTAAAGGTTCGAGGAGCACCGGCAATCGGCATTTCAGCCGCTTTAGGAGTTTGTCTTGGCGCTCAAAAAATCAATACGCAGAATTACCAGGAATTTAAAACTCAAATAGATGCGGTAATAGAGGATTTAGCAGCCACCCGTCCCACCGCGGTCAATCTTTTCTGGGCGTTGGATCGCATGCGAAAGATCATCGATGCTGGAAGCGATGGTGATGTTGATTTGCTGAAACATCGGCTGTTACAGGAAGCGCTGTCCGTTCAGGAATCAGATAAAAAAATGTGTCGCCAAATTGGAGAACATGGCGCCAATTTGCTCTCTGACGGAGATAGGGTTTTAACCCATTGCAACGCCGGCGCCCTTGCCACCGGTGGTATTGGCACGGCTTTAGGAGTCATCTATGTAGCCCAGGCCCAGGGCAAGCGCATCCGGGTTTT
>DSAU01000358.1 GCA_011046315.1 bacterium | reverse complement strand
AGTTTGATATTTTTTTTACAATTGGATTTTTCTAAACCACGATCATTGACATCAATCAAACAGATGTAGTTTTAATAAAAATATTTGGAGAAGACATGAAAATCAAATGGATCGAAAGTCGATTTTTTAGCACTGATAAAATCAGTAATAAGATGATCATCATCCATCATACCGGCAGCACTAACGGACAGATTAACAGTTTGCAAGGCACCATTGATTGGTTCAAACCAGCGGTCTGGCGCACCACAAATCAGGTGTCTGCGCATTACATTATTCCCCGTGCGGAAGGAGATATTATTCAGATGGTGAGGGATGAGCACACTGCCTGGCATGCCGGTAGAAGTGAATGGATTATCAATGGCGTGTTATATCAGAACCTTAATAACCGCACGATTGGAATTGAACTTCAGGGTGACGGTCAGTTATTTCCCTATACTGTTTTCCAATACGAAGCCCTGATCTGGTTGGTGAAACAAAAAATAGAGAAATTTGAAATTCCGCTTGAGCTTATTCGAGGGCATGAAGAGATCACCACGAGGAAACCCGATCCGGGCCCCCTTTTTGATTGGCACCGTTTCAAGACCGGGTTAACATCAACTTCGGTACCGGGAGCTGATATTCCGGTTGATGACGATGATGATGGCATCATCTGGCTGGATGAAACCGATGATGTCAAAATTCCTTCCGGCAAAGACCGAACTATTTTGGAGACGATACTGGATTTCTTCGCCGGGCTGTTCAAGCGATAAACTTTGAAATATTTTTAAATAACAGCAGAGTTGATCACGATTGTCCGCTGGTGTTTTTTTAAATAATTTTCTTTAATGCTTGATCCAGATCGCTGCAGAGGTCATCTGCATCCTCCAGTCCAATTGACAGGCGCAGTGTTTGCGGTCTAAAATTTGATTTACGCTTATCTTCGTCGGAAACATCGAGATGAGTGTGAAACCATGGACTTTCCGCCAATGATTCAACCCCTCCCAGCGAGACAGCCAGTCCGAAAATTTGTAAATTATCAAGAATGGCATAAGCCTCTTTCTTGCCGCCTTTCGGATCAAAAGTGATCATCGAACCCGGCCCCTCGCATTGTCTCTGAAAAATTTTCCATTCGCGACTGTTTTTTTTAAACAGATCAGGATAGATGACATGTTCGACTGCTGGATGATCTTCCAGAAATTTAGCAACCTTACGGGCGTTCGCCTGGGCTTGCAAGACGCGTATCTCAAGCGTATCGAATGAGCGAAACAGCAACCAGGCGTCAAATGCCGAAGGTGTGGGGCCGGTCGTCACCCGAGTGGAATGAATTTTTTGTGCTCGCTGCGGATCGCGATCTACTACAAACCCTGCTATCAGATCAGAATGTCCCCCCAGAGATTTGGTACCTGAATAAACAATAATATCGGCGCCGAAGCTAAATGGATGTTGCAGAATCGGCGACATAAAAGTGTTGTCAACCACTACTGCTGCATCGGAGAGTTGATGCGTCAGATCGGCAACGGCTTGCAGGTCGATCATCGCCAGGCTGGGGTTGGCAGGCGTCTCAATAAATAAAATCTTCAGTTTTGAAGCGTGTGTTTTAATTGTCCGTTCTAATTCATTTAAATCTGTAGCGTCAACCGGAACCACGTTGATACCCAATTTCTCGGGGATCAAATGTCTGAATTGATGATCGGTTCCGCCGTAAACCGGATAACCAAAAATCAAAGTATCATCGGGCTGACAGGTAGCAAGTACTGTGGTAAATATGGCGGACAGCCCGCTGGGAAAATAAACGGCTCGAACATTTTCCGCACCTTGCTCCAGACATTGCAGTCGATCACAGAGCATGATAAAATTCGGATTGGATACGCGGGTGTAAACTGGCCATTCTTCATCAGGCTCAAGCGGGGCATCAAACCCGTAAGCTCGACGGAACATGTTTTCCAATTTTGCTGCATTTTCAACCGAGAAGGTGGATACTGAAAATATTGGCGGGCGCACCGCGCCCATGCTTAAAAATGGATCATAACCGACATGCGCGGCTCTGGTGCGATGGCTCCAATTATTAGGCGGTTCTTTCCAATCGCATTTACCCATAAAAATTTCCTCCTTAATTTCGTTCATGAAAAATTAATTGATTGATGGTAACAATCAATTTGATAAAATCTTTTTAAAATTGTTCAGTTCATTCAGCCCATAGCTGGGCGTGGCGCCGGGAAAAAGCGCAACATAAGCACCGACCAAATTGCTGAAATGTGCTATTTCCTGTAACGAGCGCGCCTGCAAATAATGGTTCACTAACGCCGCAGTAAAAGCATCACCGCAGCCGGTGGTATCTACCGGTTGAATTTTTATCCCTGGTGCGTTAACCAGGTGATCCTTTTTGATCAACCAACATCCATCAGCACCCAAGGTCAACGCAACCAATTCGAGCTGAAATTCGGAGATCAAATGATTTAAAAATTTGTTATCATCGCCGTCGAATTCCCAATTCAGTTTTATCAATTTTAATTCATCTTCATTTAACTTGAGAGCATCTGCCAATTCCAACGATTGACGGACAATGTTTTCTGTTTCCGACGTCCAACCCCGCAGATTGATGTCGTAGATTTTAAAAGCTGTATTGGCGGAGCTTAGAAATTGTTGAATAGCGTGTCGCGATGTCGGATGTCGTTGTGCAAGCGTGCCGAATAAAACGGCATCCAGTTCGGTTGCCAATTGTTTAAGTTGCGAATTCAATTCAAGATAGTCCCAGGCAACATCTTCAGTAATTGTGAAGCTGGGCTGGCTGGCGCTATCCAATGTGACATATACTGTGCCGGTATTTTTGTTGTGATCGGTTTGCAAATAGCTGTCGGATATATTGCGTTGCCGCAACCAGTGTCGAATTTCCTCGCCAAGTTGGTCGTTGCCGATGCGGCTAACTACCACACCCTGATTTCCCAATTGTTGGCAATGAATGGAGAAATTTGCCGGAGCGCCGCCGAGAAATTTTTGATTCTGATAAATATCCCAGAGTATCTCACCGATACCAGCGATGCAAAACTGTGATTTATTCATTAATAATGGTCCGTAACTGATTTCATGAATAATACTAATTATTTTGAAATATCAACGCTGATGAATCCCTGACCGGATTACTGAGCAAGTTTTCCAGAGAATCCAGCGTCGCAGCTATGGTGTCTGGTTTTTCAATTTTTTTAGAAAGGTCTTTTACTGGCAGTTCAGTGCCCGCTTTAAGTGCGACCTGTTGGGCGTCGGGATAATCCTGGGGAACGATCTCGCCGCTGGTCGGGTCAACATAGACAAACACAATACCTTCTGGAATGGGAAAATTTCGGTAGCGTTCACCAGTCAGAACGTTTTGCATAAATTCGACCCAGATCGGAATAGCTGCCATGCTGCCGGATAAATCCACCCCTTGTTTATTTTTAATCGGTCGGAAATCATCAAATCCGATCCAGACAGCGGTTACCAATTGGGGAGTAAAACCCACAAACCAATTATCTCGTGCATCATTGGTGGTTCCGGTTTTGCCGGCTGCCGGTCTGTTAAACTGTGAAGTCCGGATTCGTCGACCGCTACCGGTTTCGACGGCTTCGCGGAGCATGTCCAAAACCAGATAGATCGATTGTGAATTTACGATCTGTCGGCTCCTGTTTGAATATTCTTTGAGAATTTTACCGTACGGGCTTTCAATATACTTGATAATTTGCGGTTCACGGCTAATGCCGCCATTAGCAAAGGGAACATAGCCGCTACACAGCTCCAACGGGGATACACTCGATGTACCCAGCGCCAGTGATAGATTTGGGCTGAGCGGGCTTTTGATTCCCATCAATTTCGCGTAGTGAATAACATTTTCCGGCTGAATGTCAGCAATTATTTTTGCAGTGGGGACGTTGATCGATTTTGCCAAAGCTGTTTTCAGCGTAACTGGCCCACGAAATTGACGGTCGAAGTTTGGCGGAGACCATTTTTGGTTATCAAATTCAAAAGTAATCGGGGCATCTTCAATAATTGACGCCGGTGTGTATTTTCCCATATCAATAGCGGCAAGATAAACAAACGGCTTAAAAGCTGAACCCGGTTGACGATTATTACTGATAGCGCGGTTAAATTGGCTGGCTGAAAAATCTCTGCCGCCGACCATGGCTTTCACTTTGCCATTTCGCGGATCAATTGCAACCAACGCTCCTTGAATGTAATTTCGCTTTTCTTCAAGCGTTGCCAGATCATAAGCCTGGTAACCCAACTGCTCGTCCAGATCTTTCAGTCCCTCTTGAACCGCTCGTTGTGCAAAATTCTGCGATCGTGTGTCCAATGAAGTGTATATTTTCAATCCGCCGTACGACAATACCTCAGGCGAATACATCTGCTCGACCGTCTTTTTTACATGATCAAGAAAATAGCTGGCTTTGCCGTAAAACAGGTTTAAACGCTTTAATTGAATCGGAAATGCGACAGCTTCTTCAAATTCTTGTTCGGTGATGAAATTCACCTTGAGCATCCGCTTTAGAACAATTTCCTGGCGTTGTTTAGCGATGTCAAAATTCTGGTATGGATTGTAGCGAGTGGGCCATCGGGTCAGATTTGCCAAAAAGGCGGCTTCCGCAAGGTTGAGTTCATCGGCGTGTTTGGCAAAATAGGTTTGCGCCGCCTGCTCACGCCAAACGAATTGGCGCCGAGATCAATCTGATTGCAATAGGCTTCGAGGATTTCCTGTTTGCTGTATCGCTGCTCCATTTGACAGGCTAACAGCGCATCTTTGATCTTTCGCGACCAACTGTAATCAAACGAAAAGAACATGTTTTTCGCCAGTTGCTGAGTGATGCTACTGCCGCCGCCGGATTTGCGCAAGGTGGATAAATGCTGAAAAAGCGCCCGAAGCAATCCCCGCTTGTTGAGTCCTTGATGCTTGTAAAAATCTGTATCTTCCATTGCCAGAATTGCGTTGATAAAGTGCGGTGATATCTGTGAGAGCCGCACTTCCTGGCGATTGGCAAGCGAAATAATCAACTCACCGCTGTCTGAATAGATTTCAGTCGGCGTGCTTAAGCTCAGTTCTGAAATTTTTGCGGGCAGTTGCGGCAGCGTAAAAACGAATAACAAAAAAATGATGATAAATAATAACAGCGCTATTGCAATCGCAATGAGCCAGATACGCCGCTTATCAATAATTTTCATAATAACGATACCCCCGGTACTTGCGTTGAGGATAAGAAAAATTAAGCTCGGGATACATTTCATTGAGACGCGCGATCAGGTAATTGGCGGCTAACTCGCTGGCGTCAAACGTATATACCTCTGTATAGATTCCCTGATTTATTTCAAAACCGATCAGCACAGTGTTATCAGTAGAGTATTGTGAAATGGCAATGCGGCGAATGTTGTTGTCCCATTTAATCAGCAAATAGGGATTGTTAATCAATTGCAGCTTGACAGCATTGGAAAAGTCATCAAATACCGAAAAAAAATGTTCAGCGGTAATGGAGCGCCCTTGAAACATTTCCATGGAATCCAGCGACGTATGGTAATTATCTCCGCCATCTCCTGAATTAAAGAGCACAGATAGTGGCGGATAAGTGTCCATGAGCAATTGTTTATCGCCGTCTAAAAAAAAGCAGCTCAAATTTTTTTCCTCTTTTAGAATTTTTGTCCAGGTCCATTTCCGACTGTGTGATAATTTCAATAGATCAAACGGTGAAATAACATCGAACGAGACCCGCGGTGGAATCTGATTGTATAAATTCTTGAACTGATCGGCTGTTAAAAACACTGACTGTTTCTCTTCCAGCAGGTCGCGCAGTTGTGAAAGCGTCTGGATATTGGTAGTTTCAATTTTCGGTTCAATAACGCTTTGAGAGATGATGTGAAGCTGGCTGTTCGCAAGTTGATCTTTTTTTTCTCTCTCCCAAATGGTTCCAGCCCGGGGGCGAAAGGAATTGGTCATTTCCAAAATATTTCCGAAAAAAATTTCCACAACGTCGAAACGAAATTCAATGATTAACAATGCGATAAAAACACCCGAAAGGATGAGAAATTTTCTGGAGCGAAAAATTGCCAGCCGCTTTTTAGGCGTTTGATTGATGCGGGTTTCAGCGTTATGATCGTTTTGCTCTTGCATAATAAAATCTTATTTGATGTGAAACGGAACTGGTACGAATGATAAAATAAATACGATAAACATGACATAGCCGAGCAATTTACGTTTGTCATCCAGTTCGATTTCTTGATAAATTGGTGGTGGATGCTTGAAACCAAACCAGAGCAGCAACAAAATAAGCAGCAGCCAGCCGGGATACCAGACAGCGCAGACGACTGTAAAAATTAACAAGACGAATTTATAGATTTTCTCGCTTCGTCTGCCGAATAGACTGTAAAGGATATGTCCTCCATCCAACTGCCCGATCGGGAGTAAATTTAATGCGGTGACGAACAGCCCTGCCCAACCAGCATAAGCCATCGGATGGAGCATGGTGTCAAAACCGGCTGGCTCAGGCCCCAATACCCAATTGGCAATTTGTTTGAACAATAAAGATTCACCCAGATAAATACCAATATCCTGGGTTTCAACTTTAGGGATAAATGATGAGTGATACATTCCAATAATCAATATCGGGATTGTCACGAAGAGTCCGGCAATCGGTCCAGCAGCGCCAACATCAAACAGCGCCTTTTTATCGGGTATCGGTGATT
>DSAU01000097.1 GCA_011046315.1 bacterium | reverse complement strand
GTTTATTCAGATGGGATCGGTTTATGTAATCTTCATTTTTTTATAGTTTGATCAATATGCAATCGAAAGACAGACAGAATTCGTTGTTTTTAAAAAATTGAAATCGATTCAGTTTGTTGATAATATGATGTTGGTCGTTGTGTTTTTAACTGTTTTCACCGCGGTGAAGTATTTTATCTATAATCGCTGCCACCTTATTTCACTTCTGAAATCTTGCGCTAAAATTTTTATTCCATCTGATTCTTAAACAAAAAGCCGGCGCGGCTGAGGTGAATTGAAAATATACACTGAAAACCGTTTAAGCTTGTTGGATGGATAAGGCCATACATGGGATCTGTTTCAAACTAATATTTATTGATGGATGGTTACTGTAAAAGTTAATGAGAGGCGAAATGAAATACTTGCTGGCTCGATGCATAGCTACCGGATTCGGTATCGGATATTTCCCCTATGGACCCGGAACCATGGGCGCCCTGGCATTAACTGTGGGCTACTGGTTTGCCCCTGAAATAGAATGGATCTGGTTTGTTGTTTTGCTGATTATGGGTACGGTGGTCGGGGTAGTAAGCTCATCTCTGACGGAACGGTTTATTCAAATAAGTAGCGGTGATCAAACACATTCCGATCCACAGATTATCGTCATTGATGAAATTGTCGGGATGTTGTTTGCTCTGCTGGCGCTTCCAAAAACAGCAACTTTTGTAGCTGCCGCGTTTGTGTTGTTTCGATTCTTTGATATTGTAAAGCCGTTTCCGGTCAATAAATTTGAAAAGTTGCCGTCGGGATGGGGTATTATGCTCGATGATATCGCAGCTGGTATCCTGGCTAATGTGATACTACACGTCGCGAGAATGATCGTCGCTGTTGTGTAAATCTGGCTGCTGATGAAAAGAATTGGATCTAACCATCAGGATAAATTTTATGATAGCAGAAATTATTTCCATTGGAGATGAATTGCTTATTGGTCAGACCATAAACACCAATGCAGCATTTATCTCTGGGGCGCTGACCGATATTGGGTTCGATGTAAATTGGATCACAACAGTGGGCGACGATGAGCATAACATCAATGCGGCGCTGGTTCAGGCGCAGCAGCGTGCGGATGTTATCATTACAACGGGTGGTCTGGGACCGACTCATGACGACATTACAAAAAAAGTATTTGCTGATTATTTTAAAACAGACATGGTGTTGCATAAAGCGACATTCAACCGGCTGCAACAGCGATTTAAAAAGAGAAATTTAGTATTGACTGAAAGTAACATTGCTCAGGCAATGGTGCCAACAACAGCAAAAGTGCTTGAAAATCCCGTTGGAACAGCGCCAGCGCTGTTATTTAAGCGCGAGAATAAGCTGTTTTTCGTACTGCCGGGTGTACCAGTGGAAGCGCTGGCGATTATGAATGATGTCATCGTTCCTCACCTGAAAAAGATTAACGATCAAATTATCCTTAAGCGGGTGCTGCATACTTCGGGTATACCCGAATCTTACTTGTTTGAACAACTGGGTGATATTGCTGAGCTGGAAAAAGATGCAAAAATAGCATTTTTACCGCAGCTTGGCAGAGTTGACGTTCGGGTGACTTCCCGCGGGAAATTTGAGGAACAGTGCCGCGAAAAAATCGAACGAGTGGAACAATTTATCAGGAATCGTGTTTCAAAAAACATCTGGGGCACCGATGATGAAACATTTGATGAAGTGGTCGCCGGCTTATTGAAACGACAAAACAAGACAATCTCTGTCGCTGAACTGGGAACCCGAGCTGCAATTTCATCGCTGTTTACCAGAAATGACAAACCTGAAGAATTTTTCATCCAGGGACTAGTGATAAGCTCAGCCGAACATTTAAAATCGATATTCAACCTGAAGCAACTGAAATCACAGCCGGAAAACATTTATTCTGAACCAGGAGTACGCTGGTTAGCGGAATGGACGCGAACAGCAATGAACTCAGATCTGGCGTTGGCGGTCGCCTTCAAGCCCCAGATTGAAAAGGGAACCTTTATCGCACTTTCCGATCAAGACCAGACAATTTTCTCTGAACAGAGCTATCCCTTTCCTCCGGAGATCGCAATAAAAAGGATTGAATCAGCTTGTCTGCATTTTTTATATCAATATTTAATTTGAATCATTCCCGACGAAGTACTGCAAATAAAAGACATCTATGCCAAAAGGCGATGGTATCAGTTTTCCAACTGTAAATCATGTAATACATTAAAGAAAAAAATTTCCTTGATTAATTAAAATGTTTAGCTTATATTGATTTTATTGGTTCAACTTATGATCGATAAATTCCGATTTTTTTATGGCAAAGATACGCACTTTTATAGCGGTGGAAATTCCTCCGGGAATAAAAACAAAGGTTGCAGAGCTACAGTCTGAGTTGAAACAGTACGGCGACAAAGTAAATTGGGTAAAGCCCCGGGGTCTGCATCTGACGCTCAAATTTTTGGGTGCGACTGAAGAGTCGTTGTTGGATAAAATTATCAGTCAATTAAACGCTGCAACAACCGGAACGTCACCGTTCCAGATAAAACTTGAGGGGCTTGGTGCATTTCCCAATTTGAAACGCCCTCGAGTGCTCTGGTGTGGCGTTACTGATGGTGCATCCGGACTCAGCATATTGGCTTCATCCATAGATCGCCGCCTAAACACGCTCGGTTTTGCTGAAGAAAATCGCCCCTATTCTGCACATTTGACAATTTGCAGAATTAAGCGCTGGCAGGGGCTTGAAGAGTTGCTGGAACAGGTGGAAAAGAATCAAGACTTTGTCGCCGGGGCGTTTATGGTTTCAGAAATACAATTGATTAAAAGTGAGCTTACGTCGCAGGGAGCAATTCATACTCCGATCCAAAAAGTACCATTACAATGAAATAACCGACTTAAACACTGGATGGAGGATTCCAATGGCAGAAGATAATGTTGAAAAAAAACGAGCGCTTGAGCTGGCAATTTCTCAAATAGACAAACAGTTCGGAAAAGGATCGATAATGCGGTTGGGACAGGACCGAATTTTTGAGCGTATCAAAACCATTTCCACCGGATCGATTTCTCTTGATGCTGCTTTGGGAATCGGCGGGATTCCTCGCGGTAGAATTATTGAAATTTTCGGACCCGAGTCATCAGGAAAGACGACGCTGGCGCTGCACATTATAGCAGAGGCGCAAAAAGCTGGCGGGCTGGCTGCGTTTGTCGATGCCGAACATGCGTTAGATGCACACTATTCCAAGAATTTGGGAGTAGACACAGACAATTTGTTGATTTCCCAACCGGATACTGGTGAGCAGGCGCTGGAGATTGCGGAAACTTTGGTTCGCAGCGGGGCGTTGGATGTAGTTGTGGTTGACTCTGTGGCTGCCCTGGTTCCCAGAGCTGAAATTGAAGGTGAAATGGGTGACGCTCAAATGGGTTTGCAAGCCAGGCTCATGTCCCAGGCAATGAGAAAACTGTCCGGAGCGATCAGCAAAACAAATACCAGTGTGATTTTCATCAACCAGCTTCGTGAAAAAATCGGCGTTTTGTTTGGCAATCCTGAAACAACGACCGGGGGGAGGGCGCTAAAATTTTATGCATCAGTTCGAATCGATATTCGGAGAATCGCCTCTATTAAAGACCGGGAAAACGTCATCGGGAATCGGACTAAAGTTAAAGTGGTTAAAAACAAAGTTGCCCCGCCGTTTCGTGAAGCCGAATTTGACATTATGTACGGCACTGGCATCTCAAAGGAGGGAGATATCATTGATGTCGCGGTTCAAAATGACATCATTGAAAAAAGTGGAACCTGGTTCTCTTATGGACAGGAGCGGCTGGGCCAGGGTAGAGAAAATGTGAAAAAGTTCCTGATCGAAAATCCGGATATTTTTCAGGAAATTGAGCTGAAGGTCAGAAAGGCATTGGGAATAACGCCTTCCGTTTCAGCGCCCAACGCTGATGATAGCGACAAAAAAACTGCCAGTTGATCACCCTTAATGTAGCCAACAAATGTCGCTCACGATTACTAAAATATCTGTCCAAAAAAAAAGCAAGCATCGCTGCTCAATTTTTCTGGATGAGGAGTTTGGTTTTGGGTTGCATCAGGATGTGGTGCTGAAATTCGGCTTAAAAAAAGGAGATGTGTTATCCGAAGATCAAATTAAAGAAATTATTCTTTACGAACAAAAAAATAAAGCCAAGGAACGAGCGCTCAATTTGCTTTCGTATCGGGACCGCAGTGAAAACGAATTGAGAACGAGGTTGGAAAACGCAGGCTTTGATCACGCAACCATCGATTCGGTTACTGAAGATTTGAAGCGGTTGCAGTTAATTGATGATCAACGATTTGCGCTAAGCTTTGCCCGGTCGAAAATTCTCTCGCGACCTTCGGGCGAATTTTTGCTGGAACGAGAATTAAAACAAAAAGGAATTGATCCTGATCTCAGAATACAAACCTTAGAGAAAATCTTCCGTGAATTTGACCAGTATAAACTGGCAGCGGGGCTGGCAAAAAGAAAAAAAGCTCAGCTAAAGAGTGTGGATGAGGGCAAAGCAAAAAAGCGAGTGAACGATCTGTTAATGCGGCGGGGCTTCGGTTGGGGGATAATTTCTCAAATTTTCGACCATTGGGAAAATTTGGAACAAGAAGACGATTAAAACCATAATCAAAAAATTGATTTAATTCATCCGCAAAAAATATCAACTGTTACAATTATAGTAGTTCAGGGAATTTCCATGACGTCAAAAGAAATTCGAAAATCTTTTATTGAATTTTTTAAGAGCAAAAACCATAAATTCGTTCCCAGCTCGTCGGTGGTGCCCTATGATGACCCGACGTTACTGTTTACCAATGCCGGTATGAATCAATTTAAAAATATCTTTCTCGGTATTGAGAAGCGTGATTATACTCGAGCTGTCAACACACAGAAGTGTATTCGTGTCAGTGGTAAACATAACGATTTGGAGGAGGTTGGCAGAGACACTTACCACCATACTTTTTTTGAGATGTTGGGTAATTGGTCGTTTGGTGATTATTACAAAAAAGAGGCGATAATCTGGGCATGGGAGCTGTTAACCGAATTGTGGAAACTGCCCAAAGACCGACTTTTCGCGACCGTTTTTAGAGAGGATGACGAGGCGGAAGATTTGTGGCGCCAACAGACTGACATTCGTCCGAATCAGATTTGTCGTTTTGATGAAAAGGACAATTTTTGGGAAATGGGCGAGGTCGGTCCTTGCGGTCCCTGTTCAGAAATTCATTTTGATATGGGCGCCCAAGCCTGCGACAAGCAGCACATACCAGGACACAAATGCGAGGTTAATGGCGGCTGCGCGCGTTTTATTGAGCTGTGGAATCTGGTGTTCATTCAGTTTAATCGCGAAGATGATGGGTCTTTGATAGAGCTGCCCTCAAAGCATGTTGACACTGGTATGGGTTTTGAACGCATTGTCGCGGTGTTGCAGGATAAAACATCAAATTATGACACGGATTTATTTTTACCATTGATCGAAAAAATTTCCGAATTAAGCGGAAAGCCCTATCTTCAAGGCGGCGAGGGCGTTGCTCACCAGGTCATTGCTGATCATGTACGGGCGCTGACATTTGCCGTCGCTGACGGCGCGCTTCCGTCAAATGAGGGACGAGGCTATGTGCTGCGCCGCATTTTGCGTCGCGCTGCCCGTTACGCTCGGACACTGGAAGTGCAACAACCAATAATTTACAGATTAGTGCCGACCCTGGTCGATGTTATGGGTGAGGCTTTTCCGGAGATCAAAGAAAAGCACCAATATGTCTCAATGGTGATAAAGTCCGAAGAGGAAAGTTTCGGCAAAACTCTCGACAGAGGGATTGAATTGTTTGAAAAATTGGTGCACGATTATCAAAAAAAAGGCCTATCCCGGATAAGTGGGGAGCAGGCATTTCGGTTGTACGACACCTATGGTTTTCCGCTGGATTTGACCCAATTGATGGCTGAAGAAAAGGGAATGTCGGTTGATGAAGCCGGTTTTCACGTCGAGATGGAGAAGCAGCGCGACCGTGCCAGAAAAGCCGGAATCAGGGAATATTTGGTGGTGGATTGGGATGAGTGGGAACGGCTGTCGCCCGGCGAAGATTCACAATTTGTGGGTTACGAGCTGATGGAAACCGTGTCACAGATTCGAATGCTTAAGCAAGCCGATGAATTTATCTATCTGATATTGGATAAAACACCGTTTTATGCAGAAGCCGGAGGCCAGATCGGTGATGAGGGGGAGATCGTTGGAAGTGAATTTCTGCTTTCAGTGAAAGACACCATTAGACAGGGCGAAAAAATCGTCCATGTGGCTAAAGGCAAACTCCCTGAAAATATTCAGCAAACCAGGGTTACTGCCAGAGTCAAGCGAGGCAATCGTCTGGGCACTGCCCGCAACCATACAGCAACCCATCTTTTGCAGGCAGCGTTGAAGCAACTGCTGGGAAACCATATTCATCAGGCTGGTTCGCTGGTGACGCCTTTCCGACTTCGGTTCGATTTAACCCATTTTGAACGACTTTCTCAAGATCAGTTGCTAGAAATTGAGAGGATGGTCAACCACAATATTTTAGAAAACGTCAAAGTTGAAGTGTTACAGCTTCCGTTTGATGAAGCAAAAAAGATGGGCGCGATCGCCTTGTTCGGAGAAAAGTACAGCGAAATGGTGAGGGTTATTCGGATCGGTAATATCAGCCTGGAGCTCTGCGGCGG
>DSAU01000096.1 GCA_011046315.1 bacterium | reverse complement strand
CGCCGGATGAGCGCTGCCGGAGTAAGTGAAACTATAGTCGCTGATATTGAATTTGGTGGTAAATGCAGTGAGAAACATGCCGGTCTGGTCAAAAACATCGATAATAAAATTGTTGAGGTGAAATAATATCTCATTGGGCTCAATCTCTTCGCGCACTAATTTCCTGACCTCGCTGCTGATACGATTGACCAGCAGTGCAGCGCTGATGCCATGACCGGTAACATCGATCAACGTCAAATAAATTGAAGCTTTCCCGTCGTAGTAAATGTCGGCAAAATCACCGCCCAACCCAATCATCGGTTTATATTTTACACCAATATCAATTTTTTCCAAACTTAAGGCTTCGGGAATCAAACTTTGATGCACTTGCTCGGCTAACTTTAAATCGCGTTGAATGAGCTCATGGTATTCATTCAATGCTTTCTGTTGTTCTGCAATTTGAATCTTCAGTTCTTTATGCTTCAAAGCCTGCGCTACTTTTAATCTCAATTCTTCCACATCCACCGGTTTGGAAAGATATTCAAAAGCGCCCATTTTCATTGCATTCACCGCTGATTTGATACTGCCGTATCCGGTGACAATCAAAACCTCGGTATCCGGATTTTTTTGTTTGCCGGCCTGGAGCACTTCAATTCCATCAACTTTTGGCATTTGCAGATCTGAAATAATTAAATCAAAATAACGATCCTTCAAAATTACCAACGCTTTTTCGCCGCCGTTGGCAGTGGTGAGTTGATAATTTTCTCGCTTCAGCGCTTCTGATAATAGAAATAGGATGTTTCGATCATCATCCACCAGTAAGATGGATGGCATACTTTTCTTCATTTTAACGTCCATCGATTACAAAGCCTTCAAAATCAATAAAGTTACATCATCACTCTGGAGAAGATTTCCTGAAAAACTTTTTACTGCTGCCAGTATTTTTGATGTCATTGCTGAAGTTGATATTGACAAATTTTCTTGCATGATCTGAATCAATCGCTGTTCTCCGAATTCTTCTTTGGCATCATTTTGCGCCTCGGTTACACCATCGGTGAACATCACAATCCAATCGCCCGATTTCAACTTGATTTCACCCTGTTCATAAGGAATATTCGGCATCATGCCCAACAGCAAGCCGCCTTTTTCAAGTGATTCATATTTACCATCCTGATGCATTAAATAAGGCGGATTGTGTCCCGCATTCACATATTGAAACGAGTTCTCTTTTTTATTTAATATACCGAGAAAAAAGGTGATAAATTTATCATAATTTGTATTTTTATGGATCAGGTTATTGATCCTGGCGGTAATTTTATTGGGCTGGGTTTCAGTTTCGATTAACGCGTTGAGAACCGCCTGCAAGTTTGCCATTAACAGCGACGCCGGAGCGCCCTTTCCGGAAACATCAGCGATCGCCAGACAAAATCTGTTTTCGTCCAACTGAACGCAGTCAAAATAGTCGCCACTAACCTGCAAACTGGGGACATTTATGCCATCGATTTGATAATTTTCACATTGCGGGCATTGGCTGGGTAGCAATTTCTGTTGTATTTCTCTGGCAAGGGCTAACTCTTCTTCGATCCGCTGTCGCTTCAACCTTTCTTGAAACAATCTCGCATTTTCCAGACAGATCAGCGCTTCATTTCCCAGCGTGGAAAGAAAATCGAGGTCATCCTGCTGAAATTTAATTCCGGTAATTCTCTCCCCGATTGCCAGCACACCGCGAGTAACATTTTGCAACCGCATCGGTACGATCACCGGAAAACCGTTGTTTAAAAAATGCGTCAATATTTCGTCATAATCTTTGTCGGTTTTTAAATAAATTGGCTCAGCGATTTGGCTCAATTGTTCGAGAATCCGGCTGTCGTGAAGCAAATTTTCTTTTTCACCCTGCTGCAAACCCTTTGACATCGATAGTTTCATTTCGCCGTCTTCATCTAAAAAAACAAGACAGCGGTTGATGATCATCTCCCCCATCACTGCATAACCCAGTAGATTAAGAATTTTGTCCCGATCGAGCGTCGAGTTTAACTCTTTGCCAATTTCGAATAAGGTATTGAGTTCCTGAATTTTTTTATCAAGCCGGCGGTTGACTTGTTGCAACTCCATGACCATCAAACCATTTTCGATGGAAGTTGCGGCGATATTTGCCAAAGATTTCAGATAAGTCAATTCTGATTTGCTGTAATCGCTGCCAGTCATCTTTTTTCCGAAGCTGATGTATCCGAGCACTTTATCCCCGCTATGAATAGGCAGCAGCAATTCGATCTCTTTTTCTAAAAAGAACTTTAATTGTTGTTTTAAGTCTAAATCGGCAGATTTTAGAATTATTGGCTCTATCAGCTCGGATTGAAAATCTACCAGCTTACCGATCAGCTTTTGCGGATAGCCTTTTAATGTCTCAACACGTAATTTATTCGATTTGTGGTACAACAAAACCATTCCGCGTGAAATCATCATCTTTCCCATTGGGGTCAGCAGAATGTTGTCAAGTATGGATTTTAAATTAAGCGATGAATTTAAAGTCTGACTGACCTCGAAAAGGGATTGCAGCTCCATTAATTTTTCATCTAATTTTCGGTTTGAACCGTCTTCCCCATCAGCGTCCGGCTGTAAAAAATCGGTGTTTTTTCGCGGTTCATCGGCTGTCATTTTTCGACCCTATTTTCCACTTTGCCATCTTTCACAAAATATTTTACCATTTTAACTTCGGTTTTAATCCCGGGTTTGGATTTAAATTCAACCTCATCCATCAAAGCTTTCATCAAATGGATTCCCAAACCGCCCACCTTCATTTGCGCCAAATAATTTTTTATATCCCGGTTTAAGATATTTTTTACGTCAAAACCTATGCCCTGATCGGTGATAATAACGGTCAACTTTTTATAATCGATTTCCACAATCAGATCAATCGAATCTTTTGTATCCTTGTAATAAGCGTGTTTGATTACATTGGCACATGCCTCATCCACGGCAAGCTCGATTTTATTTACATCATCTTCATCAAAGCCGACCGTCTTTGCAATATGAGCAATCATGGTTCGGATAAGCTCGAGATTGTCGGTTTTGCTCGGGATTTTAAGCTGGAATTTTTCTTTCTGCTTTTTCAATATTTTCACCACCCTCTTCCTGGTTTAGTTATTGAATTTATCAATCGCATCCTGTTCATTTTCCACAATATCATAGAGTTCGGGAAAACCCAACAGGTCGAATACGCGATAGATTTTGGGATTCATATTGGAGAGCTTAATATCGCCGTTATTGTTGCGTATATTTTCGATGAATCCCATGAACACTCCCAAACCAGCGCTGCTAATATAAGCCAACTCACTAAAATTGACCAGTATGTGATATTTTCCATCGTCCACCAATTTTTGAATTTCTTCTTCCAACTGTGGGGCTGTATGGGCGTCAAGATAACCTTTGATGTTTAGAATGTTTATGTTTCCTTGTTCCCGCTTTGTGACCTCAAATGAATCCATGGCTTATCTCCTGAATATTCGAGCGATAAAGGTTTGTTTTATTGATTAAATCGTATTTTTCTATTACCGGCGATAATATAACTAATTGAACTTTGATAAGCAAATAAAAAAAACCTATTTTGGTTTAAGGACAACCATGGTTAGATCATCGTATTGACTTTGGTCGCCGACAAAATTTTCGATCTTCTCAAGAATGGCGTTCTTTATTGCAGTGGCATTTTTGCCGCGATTCTCAACCACCAGGTCGCACAGCCTCTCCTCCTCAAATTCCTGTTGCTTTGAGTTTCTTGCTTCATTCACACCATCGGTATAGAGGATAAATATATCTCCGGCGCGGAAACGAACCTTCTCTTCCACCAATGTTTGGTCGAACTGATTGCCTGAGACCAATCCCAGTGCTAAACCGGGCGTCTCAATGAGAAAGACCTGTTCTTCCCGGCCGTTCCAGTAAAGTAGCGGGCAGTGACCGGCACGACAAAAAGTAAAATTATTGTGTTTTAAATCTAAAATGCCATAAAGCAAACTGATGAACGTCCTCTTATCCAATGTGTTACAGAGAATTTTATTGGCAGAGATTAGCACATCCCGTGGTGATTTGTAAATGGAACTCAGCGACTCAATAATTCCCTTGGCTTCTGCCATATAAAATGCGGCTTCAGCGCCCTTGCCTGAAACATCACCAATTACAATTCCCAGCTTTGTTTTTGAAAATTCAAAGAAATCATAATAGTCGCCGCCCACTTCATTGGCAGTGATGGAAGTCGCGTCAATGTCAACTTTTTCCAATTCCGGCATCGACGCCGGCAACAATTTCCGTTGCGCTTCGTGGGCAATCTTTAGCTCTTGTTGGTACTTTTCTTTTTCAAGCGAGTTTTCAATTAAGCGGGCGTTTTCAATTGCCGCTGTGGCGTTATTGGCAAACATCGACAGCAATGCTTTATCATCTGCCAGGAATCCGTAATCTTCATTTTTGACTGCTAACAATATCCCAAAGATTTCTTCATCGGAAATAAGAGGGATGCCCAACAGCGAACCCTCACGATTTTTCCATTCCAGCATTTTAGCTGTTCGATGATCCCGGGAAACACGATCGATCATTAAAACTGTTTTATTGGCGACGATCCAATCGACAAATTCAACTGTGGTATTTTCAGTCAATCGCATCCTCAAATTTTCCGGAAGATCGTGTTGTGCCATTAGCTCAAAAGTGCTGGTCTTCGGGTTTTTGATCAATAGCCAACTGTAATTTGCGCCAGTGATTTCAACCGTTTGCTTGATAATGATATTCATTACTTTATCGAGATGAAAAACTCCGATGATCATTTGCGAAAGCTGGTGCAGCGACGACATTTCACGGGCGCGCCGGTCTAAAAATCCGGCGGTCGGTAACTGCAACAGAATTACCAGAATTGAAACAGATAAATAAATTGCAGCAAAAATAAAAATTGCGTTGAGAAAATTGGGAGTGAATTCACCATAAAATACCGCTGAATGTTTTTTTGCTGTGAAAGAAACTATTGAGGCAATACCAAAACTATTGAGAAAAAAAGTCTTAATCTTTTGGCTTTTGTTTAAAAATTTTACCCACTGGACGCGAAATGAGTTAACGACCATGAAGTAAATCATTAAAACTGTTAAAAGTATCGAAATAATTTCGCTTGGCATTATACGATTAATCACTGTTGCTGAGCCGATAGCAAAAGAAAAACCGCCTGATTTATCGCCTGAGAAAATGCTGTAAAGTATAATAACAATAAACATTAAATAGAAATTTCGTCCGGTTGATTTTTTTCGCTGAATAAAAATCAGCTCTTGTATCAGTCGCAAAACTGAAACGGCAATGATTATTTTAAAAAAAATGAGCACGGAAAAAAGTACATTCGGGGCGTCCGGTTCTGACCTGGACAGGATCAAATTAATCCCCAGCAGACAGATCATTGAAAAAAATATGATCTTCACTTTATTAAAAATTGATAGCTGTGAGAATGTGGCGCCAAAACCAAGGAAAGCAAGCACGATGAGCAGCATGATTAAAAATTCTCTTAAATGTCCCATTGAGTTTTTAAAATAAGCAAAGCTCACCATATCGATAACAAGAACAATCAATAATATTGATAATACAAACAGCAAGTATGGCTTATGTCTGGAAGCTATATTCATATTTTCATAAAATTGCTTTTAGTCCAAATTTTACATTACCTTGACAATGATCATGGTCATGTCATCATGTTGTGGCGCCTTTTGTACGAAATTAAAGATTTGAGATTTGATCTCAGTGATAATGCTTTCCGCAGATAAAGATATCGTTTTATTGAGCAAAATTTGCAGCCGGTCTTCGCCAAATTCCTCATTTTTATTGTTCATCGCTTCAGAAAATCCGTCGGTATAGAACATAAATATGTCTTTGGAATGGATGTTGACGGTGTACTCTTCGATAAGTCGATTAAAGAGGCTGCCTTTTTCAAGTCCCAAGGCTAAGCCTTTGGGACATAAGATTTCAACATTATTTTGTTCACGCTTTTTCAGCAAGAGAGGATTATGCCCGGCGCGCGCAAAGGTAAATTTTTTATTATTCAAATCGAAAATTCCGTAGATCATGCTGATAAAAGTACCCCGTTCCACATTTTCATAAAATAATTCGTTGAGATGTATCAGAACTTGTCGCGGCGAGAGACTGGTTTTTGCCTGAGATTTGAGAAAACCCTTGGTCAATGTCATGTGAAAAGCGGCGGATATTCCCTTCCCGGAAACATCGCCGATCACAACGCCCAGCCGTCCATCGTATAGTTCAATAAAATCAAAATAATCACCGCCGACTTCAGTGGCTGGAATACATAGACTTGCCACATCGACTCCGCTGAGTCTGGGGTTTTTTCGGGGTAAGAAGCTTGCTTGTACGCTGCGCGCAATTTCAAGTTCTCTTAAAATTCTTTCCCGCTCCTGTTGACGCTTTTGATATTCGGGAACGTATTTTTTGAAACTGCCAGGGTCGATATTTTTTCGTAACCCAATCATCGCAATAAGGAAAACCACCGCAAAAATGATCCACATTGCGACGCCATTCCACCACAGGGGACCTTCTGAAAAATGAAAAAAGGGATATAATTCTCTCAACAAATAATAGGCGAAACCACCCCAAAGGACCGTCAGAAAATCCCCTTTAAGGAAGAAGAACACAATCAGTAAACCCAGCACAAAATTAATCGCCAGCGTAAGGCCGTAAGAAGATAATTT
>DSAU01000085.1 GCA_011046315.1 bacterium | reverse complement strand
TGTTGCAAGATCGGTTTGCGGAACCGTCTGCCCGCTTCATTTTTTGTATCGGTGGCTTACATGTGCTGGGCATATCGCCGCCGCGGATTTGTGCTCAATCCTGATGGCGAGGTCGTCCGTTGGTTGTATCAATCGCCGGATGAGTTTGAAAAAGAGGTTCAATTCCCGGACGATTTTGAAATTCGATCACAGGGCATTAAAGTTTTAAACACACCGGTTAGCGAAGCCGACATTCGCTCGCTAAAGGTGGGGGACACTGTTATCATCAATGGAACCATTTTTACCGGCAGAGACGCGGTTCATCAATATCTGTACGAGGGCGGCGAATTAGACGCGATTAAAGGTGGCATTATCTACCACTGCGGACCGGTCATTTTGAAAGAAGGTAACGAGTATAAAACTATGGCTGCCGGGCCCACTACTTCCATTCGCGAAGAACCGTACCAGGGCGATGTGATGAGAAAGTTCGGAATTAAAGCCGTTATCGGCAAGGGCGGTATGGGCGCCAAAACATTGGAAGCCTGTCAGAAATACGGCGGCGTCTATTTGCACGCCATCGGTGGCGCGGCGCAAATTTACGCCAAATGCGTGAAAAAAATCCCCAACGTCTATTTGGAACAGTTCGGCAGCCCGGAAGCAGTCTGGGAATTTCAGGTGGAGGGATTTCCGGCGGTGGTAACAATGGATTCGCACGGGAACTCTTTGCACAAGGATTTGATGGACTTGTCGAAGTCTAAATTGGAAACGTTGCTGAAGTGAATATTGCAACTGTAGTTTGGTAACTTGTTAATATCACAATAAATAGCAATTCATTATTTAATTACAACTAAATATAGGCTGGTAGTAGCGACTTCAGTCGCATTTTAGAGGTAAAGGAATGACTAAAGTCATTACTACGAGATAAATTAGAAACGTTACTGAAGTGAATATTGTAATTTGAATAAAAAACCCCTCTGTTGGATGCAGAGGGGTTTTAGATTCGTCAAATCAAACACTTATGATCTGTTTTTGCAGCGGAAGTTTATTCAAAATCAATTCATCAAGATTTAGCTTTGATTTAGCATTATCAATATCAATCCCCACGATATTGCCTTCTGAATCAAAATCAACAACAACACCTTCCGATATTTCCAGACTGTCTACACTGGATTTTGAAGAAAGATCAATATATAATGAATCGGTTTCTGGATAATAATTAATCTGCATCTTTATATCTCCTGTCAGGAAACGCATTGTGAATTGTTTTTTTGTCTTTCAATGTAACTACCCTGAATATTTTATTATCAAATTCCTTTACTCTTCCCCAGAAGCGATATCGATTATGCTCCTGTTCTTCGACTAGAATTGGATTTTCAATAATTTGAATGCACCATTCCTTTTTTAGATACGAACGTTTTTTAAGTACCTCATTGGTAAAATAATCAGTAAATTTATAATTCGATAATGGCATGTGGTATTATATCAAAATAAATCTTCAAAATCAAGAGAAATTTAGAAGTGTAAATTAGTGGATCATGGTGAGTGTAATTGGTGTCAATAAAGAAAAAGTTTGAGCCTGGAACTCACAAATCGAGAAAAAAAAACCCCTCTGAGCAATGCAGAGGGGTTTTTTAGTTGTTAGTTATTTTGATAATCTGTTGGCAATTAGAAGTTGAAGTTCAGCCCTGCCATCAGATTGCTGGAAGATGTTTTGAACTTGCCTGCCATATTATCGAAACCATTGGCGCCGGGATTGAATTCCCAGTTGGCGACATCACGGTCTCCGATCAGCAGATGTTCGTAGGATGCAAAAAGCTTGAACAAGCCGAAATTATAACTGAATCCGAAATTAGCCGAATGCCGTCTTCCGGCGTCAGGGATAACGATGGTGATGGTTTCATCCGGTGGCGCGGCAGGCTCGGTGTAATAGCCGGCTCTGAAAGCCAATTGTTCGGTCAGGCTGTATTCCAAACCGAGACCCATTCTAATTCCATCCTCCCAATTTTCCACCAATTCCGATTTAGAACCATCTTCCATGGCGATCTCGATGACATCCCAGCTTGACCACTGAGTCCAGGAGACGTCAGCCGAGACCAGCAGTTTTTCAATGCCTTTGTAAGCCAAACCAAACCCCACTGTCATCGGCAGCGGCAGGTCGGCGTCGCCCTTGGCGTCAGAATATCGGACAATTTTTTGTCCGCTATAAATTGCCATTATCTGCGCTTTATCCGCCGCTGACATCATCCCCTGAGCGATCATTCCATCGAGCAGTTGATCTAACCCGCCAACCAGTGCTGCATCTGCGACAGCGCCATAGGTGGTGGCGTTAATATTGCCATCGAGTCCAATGGTGTTATAATAGACGCCTGAAATACCGACAGTCAGATCTTCGGTAACATCGTATTGGATACCAAAATTAACCCCAAACCCCATACCATCGCCGGTTAATTCCTGTTCGGTTACAATGTGGTTGTAGGTGCTTCCCAACAGCGGAGTAAGTCCGTATGCCTGAAATGCACCCCTGAGCGCAGCATAATTTGGGTCAAAAATGACAGAGTTTGGCGTCAGCGTCGGTTTACGAATGATAATGTCGGCTAAAGTCAGGTTAACTCCAAGCCCTACCGACAATTTATCGCCCAGTTTGAATGCAACCGTGGGTTGAATCGCAATCACTTTGAGATCATCTTCGTGGTCGATTTCAGGATAAGCGGGGTTGTAGGATGAAGTGTTCAAAACATTCCATTTAGCGCCCAGACCGAACGGCACATAAATCCCGAGACCAAAGCTCATTTTTTCCGTGCCATAGACAAAACCAGCAGCGGGGATTAGATGAGTTTTAGATTCTTTCTCGGTTTCACCACTTCTGAAAACTGAAAACGGCATGGTGGGATGATTTAAAAAAGTGTAGTTTGCACCCACCATTATGGCTTCAGTGGAAAAGCCAAAATGAAAACCCTTTATTTGGGTCAATCCTGCCGGGTTCCAAAACATGGCGCTCCAGTCATCGGCAATGCCGCGGAAGTTGCCACCCAGCGCCATAGCCCGGGCGCCAATACCGGTCAAAGCAACACCTGAAGCAAAAACAGAACCCGCAAAGAGTACGACAATCAACAGCGTTACGATTTGAGAAGAACGTCTCATTTTTTTTCCTCCGTTAAGTTTAGAATAAAAGATGAAAGATTTACGTTGCTACCTTCATTAAAAAGAATAATTCTGTGCTGCTACCACCTCCCATTTTGTTGCTGTTTTATAGTTTTTGATTAAACCTTTTATTATAGTTAGAGCTTTAAATTTGAGCCAAATTTTTGAATATTGCAAAAAATGGTACGCCCATCGCGCCCCGCCGAAAGGCGGGATTAAAATTTAGTCGAAACGGTCAGCACGTAATGCCGCATCGGCGCCATATTACGTTCGACCTGAGTGTAGTTATAATTTAGCACATTATTAGCATTAGCTGATACGGAAATACGTTTCAGATGGTAACCGATTCGCGCATCCACAATATTCTGGCTGACGCGATCATCGTCGGGAAAAACTTTAACGCTATCCAGCCGGCTGATATATCGGTAATCCACTCCGGCTTCTATCGGTCCGAATTGGACGCTGAATGCGCATGTAACTAAATGTTGCGGACGATATGCAAGCGGCGTTGCAAATGATGTTTTGGGATTTTTTTCACCCGATAATTGGCGCAACCGCCACCAAAAAGTTTTATCCTTTGAGATATATTTTGGATCGAGATAGGTGTAGTTGATTCCTGCAAGAATGCGCTTTTTCCACCAGGTGGATTGCAGCGATAATTCTATGCCGCGGATTCGCGCACGCGGGGAATTGACAAACATCACCGTGTTCTGTTCGTCGCGCTCCGGTTCGATAAAATTTTCATAATCGTTGTGAAACGCTGCAATATCGAACAGCATATTTTCGCTTAAAATTTGATTGACGCCGATCTCATACGACCAGGCTTTTTCGGCTTTCAGCTCAGGATTGGGCACGATTTTAAAACCAGAGGTGGTGGTCTGAGTAAACATTTCCGCCATCGTCGGCGATCGGAATCCGCGTCCCACCGATGAACGAATCGTGGTTAGCAGCGACGGTTTTACGGCGATTCCCAGCTTCGGATTAAATTGGTTGTCTTCGGCGCCGGTGTCAAGATGATGATAATCGTAACGGAAACCCAGTGTTGTGGTGATCATAGTGCTGAGGCGAATTTCATCCTGAACAAAAGCTGCCAGCGTTGTTCCGTTGTGGTCGCCAAACATGGCTGAATTGGTAATGTCATAGATGGATTCAATGCCAAAAGTCAGCGAGTGAACTGGGTTAACAATGTAATCACTCTGAAATTCAAACCCCAGTTTTTTGGCGCCGGAATAATCGTCGTTATCGTGGTAGTGATGTTTCCAATAATTGTAAAAATATGAGCCTCGTAATTTGAAGGTGAATTTTGAATTGACCAACTGGCGATAGAGGGTGTTGAAGCTGAATTTTGAAGAATTGACCCAGTCTCCGACCGAAGTCACCGGCATCTGATAAACATCATTCTGGTTACGCCACTGGAAGATTTCCCCGTATTCACCGGTGGAATAGTTGCTTTGCACAATAAGTTTTTTTTGCGGGCTGAGTTGGATATCGGTTCTGCCCAGTAGGCTCCAATTGGTAAATTCGCCGTTTTGCTGGTATCCGGTTGAGGTTTTTCTGCCGGCTGATATCAGCCATCCCACATTTTTCCATTTTCTCGAATGGGTAATATCAGCCTGATTAAAATGGAGAATACGATCGGTCCATTTCCATTCGGGATAATACGGTTCATCATAAACACCGGCGGAAAGTTTGACATCAGTGATGGGCATCTCCGATGGTTCTTTGCTGATCACATTGATAACCCCGCCCAGGGCGTAAGAGCCGTACAGAGCAGAGCCCGCCCCTTTGATAATTTCCACTCGATCGATTTGGCTCAACGGAATAATGTCCCATTTAATGTCGCCGCTATCACCGGGCATCATGGGAATTCCGTCAACCAGCAGCAGCACCCGGCTGCCCGCTCCCAGACTAAAACCGGAAGATCCGCGAATGTTGACATCACCTTCCATCACGTTTAGGCCCGGCGTGTATTCCAAAACCTCATCCAGGTAAACGCGGTTTCTTCTTTCGATTTCGCGGCTGGTCACCAGACTGACACTATTCGGCACATCCTGAAAACTCTGCGCCTTTTTGCCGGCGGTGACGATCAGCTCGGGCATTTCCAAAACGGTTTCTTTCAATTCAAATTGCAGCGAGGTTTCTTGCTGATGAACGATGGTGACATCTTTTTCCGCGCTTTTGTATCCCATTAGCGTTGCTCTGACTTTATATTGTCCGGCGGGAATTCTGGGGATGAAAAACCGACCCTGCAAATCACTCATCGCTCCCATGGTGGTTCCCAGAATAATAACATTCGCGCCGATGAGCGGTTCCTTATTTGCCTGGTTTACAATGCTTCCACGTAGCGAGCCATGGTTCGCAGTTTGGGTAAACCCGGTTTGGATAACTAAAATGATTAACATAGAGATATATGAAAAAATTTTTTTCATCCGGAAAATCCTGATTACTATCATTAAAAGATATTGAGGGACGTGAATTAAACAGCTGTCCCTTTTAGGAATGATACTTGCTCATAGAAAGTCAAGATTGCTTTATCAAATGAGTAACTTAATTAATTCACAGTCCTGAATGATTTAATTACTCCTTTATATTTGTTCTAAAAGCGAATGTGAAAATTCGGTCCTGCTACGGTGCTGTCTTCAATGACCTGGTAGCGAGTCATATCCAGGGCGATAATACTTTCAAATGAAAAAGAGCTGTTTTCCCGAAACATGACCACGCCCGTTGCCACATAGTCACCGGGAAAAGCATTGATTACATACTGAGCGCATTCTGATCCCACGCCGATGCTGTTGCTGAAACTGATATCGAGCAACGTTGGTAACTGAAACGGAAAGATGGAAAATTTGGTGGTGGCGATGACGCGCAAGTCTAAAATAGAATCGGGCCAGGCACCTTCAAATGTGATTGAACCGATGATTTTGCTGTTGGTGATTCGGTGCGCCCGTGAGCGATTGACAGAAATATTGATATTATCGATCTGGTCTGTGTCCGAGTCGATTGTTATTTCACCGGGTGAAAGAGAATCTGTTCCGGAAAAATATAAGCCGCAGATACTGATGATGTCCCAAATTGAATTTTGCTCGCGCCACGCCACACCGACAAGTTTATACACGCCGGGTTTGAGATAAAAATTGTATTCATAAGAGTCGCCGGTTAACGGGATTTGTTCGCCGATGATTAAGTCCTCAATACCTGCGGGCGGAAAAGATTTGGCAGCGATAAGACGAACCTCCTCGGGCGGTGCAGGCCATTGACCGGAATAACTAATTACACCGTGGATATTGCTGCGGATTGGCTCGAGACCATGATTCAAATTGCAATTGGACAACACCAATCCTGTTAAAAGCAGGAATAAACTAAGAAATTTAAAAAATTTGACCATTTATGCTGGGCTTCAATTTGGTGAATTTGCAATTAAAAAAAATCCATGAAACACCTTCATGGGATTTTAAGCAGATCAGATACTGACGAAATCATATTGGTAAAACCTGATCATTGTTTTAACAATGTGGTAAAAAAAACGATTCTTTGTGATATAAAAACAACTACAATGAACAAATTTGTGCTAATTTGAGATTGAT
>DSAU01000455.1 GCA_011046315.1 bacterium | reverse complement strand
TATGATAATGTCAAGATTAAAACGGCTGACGGTACCATTGGCTGGCGGGCAAAAGCGCCGTTTGATGCGATTGTAGTCACTGCGGCTGCTCCAAATGTTCCAGAACAACTGGTCAACCAGTTAAAGGATCATGGCAAAATGGTGGTCCCGGTCGGTTCCCAATATCAGCAAAATTTAACGGTGGTTGAAAAAAGGGGTGATTCCTACTTTTCCAGAATCGTTTGCGGTTGCGTGTTCGTGCCGTTGGTTGGAAAAAATGGGTGGAATCCCTGTTAAAAAATGCTCCATGGACTATGCAGCTGAGGATTGACAGCGATGAAGAACAGGTTTAAAGATGATTTGATCTTAATTCTCAAGGGCGGCGCGATTGGTGTCGCGAATATTATTCCGGGTGTATCGGGCGGCACCATTGCTGTTGTTTTGAAAATTTATGAATATTTGATCGAAGCCATTAGCAATGTTTTTTCCAATAAAGAAAAACGGCGGGAGTATCTGTTGTTTTTGATCAAAGTTGCATTCGGCGCGCTGGTGGTTGTTTTCCTGTCAGCAAAGCTGATGAAATTTTTATTGGAAAATTATTACATTTATACAAATCTGGCTTTTGTGGGGTTGATCGCGGGTTCGATTCCGTCCATTTACAAATCCCACGATGAAATGAAATTCAATTATAAAACCGCGCTGACGTTTTTGCTCGGTGTTGCAATTATATTGTTTTTTGAAATCGCTTTCCCTCAAGTTGAGAAAAAAGAGAGCGTTACCGTTGCTTTTCAAATGACAACCGGCGCTGGCATCATGTTGCTGATTTCAGGTTTTTTTGCCGGCGGCTCGATGATCGTCCCGGGCATAAGTGGTTCGTTCATCATGTTATTGATGGGACAATACTACATCGTTACCAGTTGTGTGGCTGACAGGGAGTTGCTTCCGTTATCCGTAGTCGGATTCGGTATTGTAGTCGGTATTATCGTCTTTGCTAAACTAATTAATTTCCTGTTCAAAAAATATCGCAAAGAGACGTTCTATTTCATCCTGGGATTGGTTATTGCATCGTTGTATACCATCTTTCCAGGTTTGCCAGAGCAATTGTTCGAAGCAACAATCGCGGTTGTGATTACAATAATGTTTTTCATGGTTTCATTCATCATCGGAAAATCTGAAACTTAATATTATTTTAATTGTTAAATAGAACATAAATTCGGGGCGTAGCGCAGTCCGGTCAGCGCGCCTGCTTCGGGAGTAGGAGGCCGGAGGTTCAAATCCTCTCGCCCCGACAGATAAAGGTCTCAATTGAGACCTTTTTTTTGTGATCTTTATTCTTGAGTTGAAGTAATATACCATTAACACTGCAGAACTATTTCGATCATCTTAAGATATTTAAAAACACCATCCGCTTCGTTCCCGACTACGAGTGCCGTGTTACAAATTGAATTTTTGGGCTTGATTTAAACGTTAATTATTATTATCTTAAACCATGAAATCGAATCAACTACTGTTGGTTAATCCCTGGATTTATGATTTTGCGGCTTATGATTTTTGGATTAAACCAGTCGGCTTGCTTGCGGTGGGGAATTATTTGGAGAAGCACGGCTATCAAACAACCTTGATCGACTGCCTCGACCGGTTTCATCCGCTCATATTAAAGCCGGTCAATACAAAAATGGGGACCGGAAAATTTATCAGAACGGTTGTCGAAAAACCAGCGTTGCTGAAGACTTTTCCCAGGAAATATTGTCGCTACGGTTTGCCGCTGCAATTATTTGATGCTGCGCTGGATCAAGCTCCTATACCCGATGTCATTTTAGTGACGTCGGGAATGACCTATTGGTATCCGGGAGTGCAATTTGCAATCAGTCGCTTAAAGCAGCAATTTGCTGACACGCCGATTATTCTGGGAGGAATATACGCTACGCTGTGTTATGAGCATGCTGTTGAATTTTCCGGAGCAGATTTCGTAATCCGTGGTCCAGGCGAGGTCGCGGCGTTTAATTTGATCAACTCATTAACCGGAAAACCCGGTGCGGATTTAAAAACCGAAGTCGATTTTCCAGAACCCAGTTATCATTACTATCATAAATTAATTTCGACACCAATTATTAGCTCGATTGGTTGCCCGTTTCAGTGCAGCTTTTGCGCCTCAGGTTTGTTGTCAGGCCGGTTTCGGCAGCGCAAGCCAGAGATCGTTGTGGATGAGGTTGCCCATTATTATTTCAAAAGGCGGGTGCGCCATTTCGCATTTTTTGATGATGCATTGTTAGTCAATCAACAAAATCACATCTCTTTGATTCTTCAGGAAATCATCGACCGAAATTTGCGGCTCAATTTGCATACACCCAATGGAATACATCCGCGTGAAATAACTGAAGAGTTGGCGCAAAAAATGTTTCGTTCTAATTTTAAGACATTGCGGTTAAGTTTTGAGACCATAAACAAATCTCGCCAGCAGGAAATGGGGAATAAAGTCAGCGAACAAGCGCTTATTTGCGCCTTAAATTATCTGGAAAAGGCCGGTTACCGCAGAAAAGAGATCGATGTTTATGTGATGATGGGATTGCCGGATCAGTCCGTTGATGAAGTCGTCGAAAGCATGCTGTTTGTTGTCAGTCTAGGCGCAAAAGTTCGTTTGACTTCATTTTCGCCCATTCCCGGTACCAGGGATTGGGACCGGTCGATCAAACAATGCAATCTTGCCGATGATCTCGATCCGCTATTGACGAACAATTCAATCTATCCATTAAACCGACCGGATTTTCCAATGGAGACTTTTCAGCAATTGAGGAATCTTTCCAAAGCTCTTAATTATGGACTGGATCAGGGTATCAATTTTTTCGACAATTCAGAGCTTGTTGGTCGATTTTTAAAATATTTGCAGAAGAAAGGTCAGTCGCATTAAATTGACGCATTTAACTAAACATTGGAGGAGTATCATGTTCAAAAAAATGTTTTTTATTGTTGTAATTTCCATGCTGCTCATTGGCTGTGGCCCGAATGATAATTTTCAGTTGAGCAAACAAATTATCGAAAGCCCGGACGCGCCGGCTGCAATCGGTCCCTACAGTCAGGCGGTGAAAGTTGGGAATACGCTCTATTGTTCGGGGCAGATTGCCATCGATCCCAAAAGCGGCGAATTGGTAACCGAGTCCATTGAAGCTGAAACCAGGCAGGTGCTGGAAAACCTTGGCGCTGTTTTAAAAGCGGCGGGTATGGATTTTTCAGACGTTGTTCGGGCAACTGTGTTCATGTCGGACATGGAAAATTATCAACGCATCAATGCGATTTACGGAGAATATTTTACCGAGAATCCACCAGCAAGGGCTGCGGTTCAGGTTGCAAATTTACCACGCTATGTAAACGTGGAGATTTCCTGCATCGCTGTCAAAGCCAATTAAAAGTAGTCGATTTTTTGAAAAAAATTGGAGGTGTATTATGAACCCAGAAAACATCCACTGGTTGGGGCACGATAGTTTTCTGATTACGGATCAGAAAAAGACAATCTACATCGACCCCTGGAAGCTCAAAAGTGATCTTCCAAAAGGTGATTTCATACTGGTGACGCACAGCCATTATGATCATTTTTCGAAAGATGATATTCAAAAAATTAGCACCGATGCCACAAAAATAGTTTGTCCGGAGGATGTGGCGTCCCAATTGAAAGCTAATGTAACCACGTTAAAGCCGGATCAGGTTATTCAATTGGATCAGCTAATGATCGAGGCAGTGCCCGCCTATAATTTGAACAAAAAATTTCATCCCAAAGAGAATGGCTGGCTGGGCTTTATTATCCAGTTGAGCGATGGCGCCAAAGTATATCATGCCGGAGACACAGATTTTATTCCAGAGATGAAATTTCTCAAGGTCGATATCGCGCTGCTACCGGTCAGCGGAACGTATGTGATGACGGCTGACGAAGCAGTCGAGGCGGCAAATACATTCAGGCCAGAGATTGTCATCCCGATGCACTATGGTGATATTGTCGGCAGCAGCAGCGATGCCGAAAGATTCAAAAAAGGTTTTAAAGGCGAAACCATTATCAAAGCAAATGAGAACTAATTGAGACAGCCCGAAAATATTGAGAGAATGGAAAATTCTGGGGTGAATAAATACTCCGAAATTAATTCACGATTTTTCACTAACATAAATATGCGGGGATTACCTTTGGAAGCATCGAACAAAAATATCGCCGACGGAATTCTGTTCACCGACCAATATCAATTGACAATGGCGCAGCTTTATTTCAAGCTGGGTTTTCATGAAAAAATTGGTCGGTTTGAACATTTTTTCAGGGAGTACCCTGATTATGGGGCGCATAAAGCGGGTTATTGCATAAACGCGGGCCTGGAATGGTTTGTGGATTGGATGAAAAACAAAAGCTTTGGTGACATCGAGATTGATCATTTAGCGCGCCAGAAAACTCGAAAAGGAGACCAACTTTTTCATGAAGATTTTTTGAAATGGCTGAAAAAACATGGCAGTTATGAATGTCTGACACTCCATTCGATCGAAGAGGGCAGGGTAGTCCATCCGTTTGCACCGATAAATATCGTACAGGGGCCCATGATAATGGCGCAGATCATTGAAACCGCACTGCTCAACCAGATGAACTATCAAATTTTAATCGCTACCAAAGCTGCGCGAATACACGACATCGGCAGGGGATGCTTATTGCTGGAATTCGGCGCTCGCCGGGGACAGGACCGAGGCGCTATCGCCGGAGCGCGCGCTGCTTTAATTGGTGGCGCGGATTTCACATCCAATGTTGGTATTTCACAAATGCTCAGTTTTCCGCCAAAAGGTACCCATGCCCATAGTATGGTTCAACTATTTCTCACCCTTGGAATGACAGAACTGGAAGCGTTTCAGGCTTTTGCTGAGCTTTATCCGGATGATTGCATCCTGTTGGTGGACACCGTTAACACATTGCAAAGCGGCATTCCCAATGCGATTAAGGTATTTCAAAAATTAAAAAAGAAGGGGCATCAACCGGTCGGTATTCGTCTGGATTCCGGTGATCTGGCTTACCTCAGCATTCAAGCAGCCAAAATGTTAAATAAAGCCGGATTTTCTGAGGTGAACATTGTGTTGTCCGGCGATCTCGATGAGATGAATATCTGGCAGATCATTGATCAGATAACCAAAGACGCTCCCCGATATGGACTCGATCCTGATGGGATAATTGACCGCCTTACCTATGGCGTCGGCACCCGTTTGATCACATCATCAGGCTGTCCGGCGTTAGGTGGGGTCTATAAACTGGTTGCAGTTAATGATTCGGGCGAATGGAAATCAGCAATAAAAATTTCAGAAAATGTAAATAAAATCATCAACCCCGGTGAGAAAAAGCTCTGGCGTCTATATGATGAACATGGAAAAGCGACAGCCGATCTGATCGGCTTTATTGATGAGCAGCCTGAAAATCTTGAAGCGATCAAACTTCACCATCCTTCGGATCACACAAAAAGTCGCAGCGTTCGCCGGAACAGGCTTTCAAAGATCGAACCCCTTTTAAAACAGATCTATTGTGAGGGAAAAATTTGCTATGAATTTCCATCAATTGAACTCATCAGAAAAAAAAGGGTGCATGACGTTGAATACTTGGATGCCGGGGTTAAACGGCTGATTAATCCCCATGTTTATCATGTTTCATTATCCGAAAGGTTATGGAACGATAAGCAGCGCTTAATTCAAGAAATAAAAGCGTCAATCAACAATAAATCTTAATGTTGAATATTTTCTTTGTCATGAAACTTTTTGAATGATAGACTGTTATATTATTAAAATACAAATTGTTGAGCTTTAACAAATAGTCCATGAGGTTTAAAAATGAAGAACCAACCTGCTTTATTAATTGTTGATCTGCAGAATGATTTTTGTCCGGGCGGCGCACTTGGTGTTGAAGGCGGTGACCTGATTGTGCCGATTATTAATCGTTACGCTGAATGGTTTCAAAATAAGGGTTTGCCGATATTTGTGTCGCGAGACTGGCATCCAGAAGAGACAAAACATTTTAAACAACATGGCGGCCCCTGGCCGGTACATTGTGTTCGAAATACCAAAGGCGCTGAATTTTATCAAGATTTTATGCTTCCTGAAAACGCAATTATTCTATCAAAGGGCACAGATCCGGAAAAACACGGTTATTCGGTTTTTGATGCCCACGATTCAGAAAACAGACCGTTTATTGAGCTGCTCAAAAACAAAAAAGTTAATGAGTTATACATAGCCGGACTGGCAACCGATTATTGTGTGAGGATGACTTCACTGGATGCTTTAAAAAATGGTTTTGGTATTAACGTTTTAATTGATGCGGTCAAAGGAGTTGACCCAAAAGATTCACAAAAAGCAATTGAAGAAATTAAATCAATGGGTGGAAATTTAAAGGTCCTACAAGATGTGGAAGCTGAGCTGAAAGTAATTGGTCAGTGAAAAATCTTTGATTGAATCAAAAGTGATTTTATGTTTTGTATCACCTTACTTAAATAGCCTTGAAGATGTGAATGACCAGTTGGATTATTTGTTAAGCTTAGATAGTGCCGTCATTTTTTTGTTTTCACCAATAATGCGATAGCATCAATCTCCGTGTCCGCCAAAGACCGAGAAGATACTTAGTTTTGTATCACCTCACTTACAGGCGGAATACTGATGCCATCGCTTGATGATCTGATTATTTGACAGATGAAAAAATTTTTATATAGAGCTACCTATTTTTAATATTGTTACAAATAAAGCGATGGCATCAGTC
>DSAU01000514.1 GCA_011046315.1 bacterium | reverse complement strand
TCTCAAAACAGTTCTTTTAACCGCTTCAGCGGTTTATATTCACTCACCCTGTGATCGATTACTAAAATACTTTTATAAGTTGAATATTATCTGGCGTATGTAGAGAGCGTACATATACGTTCCGGTAATCCGTATTAATTATGAAAAATAAATTCAACCTAAAATCGATAAAAGAAATATTCCTTCGAATCCGGGAAAGCGTAATTGGCTATTATTTATTGGGATTGGTTGACAGATTGGGAGAACACAACATCTTTCTGATTAGCGGCGGTCTGGCGTTCTCATTTATCATCTGTATCATACCGTTTGTTCTGATTATACTTGCAATTATCGGAAATATTTTGGAGCATTCTGTCATCGAAAACCAAATCGATATTTTTATCTATCGGCTGATTCCTTACAAAGACTACGCTTCCTTTGTGAAAAATATCATTGACTCCAGGCTCGATGAAGTAAAATTATTCAAAAACTGGGCCGGCTATATCGGTGTCATCGGCTTGTTCTTTGCCGCCAGCGGAGTCTTCACAAATATGCGAACGATTTTGAATAACATTTTCAACGTTCATAAATCAAAAACCCTGGTGGCAGCTAAAGCCCGTGATTTTGCAATGATTTTAATTGTCGTGATATTTTTTTTGATTTCCACAGCCATTTTGCCGTTGCTGGAGGTGCTTAAAAATTTTATCGATAAAATCGATTTTTTGAATATTTTTCGCCTGACATTTATCGCAAAAGCCGCTCTATCGATCGTCTCACTACTGATTACAATCATCCTGTTTTATGGTCTCTATTACTTTATACCCTATGGTAAAATCCCGGTGAGGGTTGCAGCAACCAGCGCTGTTTGCGCCGCCATTCTCTGGGCTTTAGCTGAAGTGATTTTTGGCTATTACCTGGTACATTTTGCAGCCTGGGGAAGGATTTACGGCGCTTATGTATTCGGCATTGTCATTTTATTCTGGATCTATTATTCAGCGGTCATCTTTATCATCGGCGCCGAAATCGGTGGATTATATCACCAGCGAAAACAAAAAAAGATGGACTGTTTGTTCTGATAACAAGAATTAATAACCAGCGGCAAGCTTAATTTTTTGTAATCCCTCATCACAATTGAGCAGCTTTGTGGATAAAATGCGTCGGGCAAGCTCATTTTTCATCGAAACATCCTGAGGCCGGGCGGCAATGGTTGTGATATCGAACATAGATTTATTTTCCAAAAATGAAATCGGCAAACTTAAGATTTTGCAGGTTTTCACTCCAAAATCGAAGCGACTGATGCGCTCTCCACCGCTCAGATGGATGATGCCGCTAAATTTATTTTCTGCCAATTCCAACAGAGCTTCCGCTAAATTTTGAACAAGGATCGGCGAACGATACTGGTCATGGAACAGGGTTATTTTTTTGCCGGCAGTGATTGCTTGAATCATGCTCTCAAAGAAAGTACGCTGCCGATGTAGGCCAAAACCATATACCAGCGCCAACCGAGCAATGACCACCTTGCCGCCGATGCTCTCAACCAATCGTTCTGCCTCGAATTTGGTTTTACCATAAAAATTTGCCGGATTGGCAGCATCGGTTTCTGAATAATTGTTTCGTTTTCCATCAAAAACCAGATCAGTGGAGGTAAAAATAAATCGGGCGTTGATTCTCCGAGCAGCGCGACAAATTTGTTCGGTGAGATGAGTATTGAGCCGACTGCTGATTTCCCGATTCTTTTCACAAAAATCCGGATTGGAACAGGCTGCCGTATGCAAAATAATATCGGGCTTTAGCGACTCAATTAATGTAACGGCGTTATCAATTTTTGACAAATCAATATGATGAGACCTGATTTCTGAAAACGGGAGCGGGTTGTTAAAATGGGTGGCGTGCACAATATATTTTTTCTGAGCCAATTCGATCAGATGCCCGCCCACGAAACCACTGCCGCCGGTGATTAAAATCTTTTTCATTGCCCGCCCTTATCATTCAACAATTAATAACTTTTCTGATTTTTCATCAATGTAACCTGACACCAAATCGGTCACTGAAATGACCAACCGGACATTCCCCCTGATTTTTGAGTCTAACACCAAATTTTGGTACTGAATTTCATCTGACATTTTTCCCATATATTCATAACGGGTAGCAGTTTCCCCGGGGCGAGCAACAATTCCGACATTGGTGAGCAATCGGCGCCATAGCGGTTTTGAAGCAAAATCTTCGCCGATGCAATATTCAATTTCATAACGGGTATTACCTTCAGCGTCAGTCGTCAGATTGTAAATTTCAAAATAAATTGCCACCGGCTGCGCCGCGCTGTATTTTCTGATCGGATTGGGTAATATCAGAAAATCGCTGCGGCTAATTTTTCGAGACGAAAACGGCGGCTTAATTTCACTGGCAAAAAGGATGTCGCTGATTTGCAAATGATCTGCGGAAAATAAATCGGCTTTGATCGGTCGATGAATTGCGGCGCGTTTTCCCGTGATCTGATCTTCAAATTCCAGCGCAAAATGATATTGCCCCGGCTGTACAACCACCCGATCGTGAAAAGTGAAGTAGGCTTGTTGAGCAATATTGATTTGATGCTGCAAACGAAAGCTTGTTTTCATCTCTTGTTCGAGCTGCCAATCGTGATCGAACACAAACAATCCCTTTTGTAGTTGATCACCCAGATTGAATGAATTTTTTTGCTCTGCCGAAACGCCGTAACAAAACTCCAGCTCGGTAGCCAGGCTCTCACCTTTGAAGGAAACGATTTCCAGGGGCACATCAATCTGCATCTCATCCCCAGGCATACGATAATAATCAGGTGTTTCTTTGATCATATTTTCATAAATTAATTTGTAATCATATTCAGGATTGATATGTCGTGCAAACATATAATTGCCTGACAGATATTCATCCTCGAACACGAATTTAAAATCGGGATAAATCCAAAACTCACGGGAGTGAACCAGCGGATTACGGGTATTTCCCTGCATTTCGCCAATGTAAGGCCGGGTTCGATAGCGATACTGAGGCTTGCCAAATCGAATATAAATCTTGCCTCTGTCAGTTTGCCAACCTTCAATCCCCTTTTTAAAATTCGAGAATCGCAGATTGGTGTAGGCAATTCGGCTATAATGCTCCAGCAGCCGCTCATTCACCGGGCTGAGATAAAACGGATCGCGTTTTGTCCAAAAGCGATCAGTAAACTCTGCCTTCTTTTCAGCCGATGCCAATTGATATTTTGCCATTTCTTGGGGAGACAGAATCAGATCGATCGATTCCAGCATATCCAGTTCATCTGGTGACATCATTTGCTTTGCCAATTGAAATCTTTCCATTGCCTGAGAAAATTGACCAGCCATGTGATAGGCAAATCCCAGAAAAAGTTGACAATTCTTGTCCCGAGGATTGATTTTAACCGCGCTTTCGAGCAATTGGATCATTTGCTGAAAATTATCAAACTCAAAATAGAGCAACGCCAATTTATAATAAACTTCAGTATTTTCAGGCTGGATGGCGATTGCCCTTTTATAATAATCCGCCGCTTCCTGTTTGAGTTCTTCAGCAAACTTCTGCATAAAAATAACGCCGTCGCTGCCGGATTCGATGCTGATCATGTCTTGATAATGGAGTGTTTCATCTTCTTTCAAAGCCGCCAGATTAAGGTAACAATCATAATAGGTCGGATCCTTTTCCAGAATTTTTTTGAATTGCCGTTCCGCATTATAACTCATCCCTTTTTTCACATCGAGCTCAGCCCGGGTAAAGCGATAGGCTAAATTATCCCGATCCAGCCGGATGGCTTTGTCAATTTCAAACGTTGCTTTGAAACGCCCATACACCGTTCCCTCATTCATATAGATCAAAGCTAATTGATGATGAGCCTTTGCCAGTTTTCGGTTAATTCTCAACGCTTGCTTGAGCGAATTTATCGCCAGATCGCTTTTATTCTGCTGTAAATGACTGAGAGCCTGACGATAACATTTTTCTGCTTCCACATATTTATCGTCGCTTGCCGTCGCAGTAGCCACAACCAGCCAGCAGAGTACCCATAAAAATATTGTCCTGAAAACTCTCATGATCTCCGTTAAAAAAAAATCTCTGCCAATAATTTAACTTTTGACAGAGATTTTATCAAGAAAAATTTTTAAAATCGACAATTAAAATCGGATCGACATAGTGGCGTAAATTTTATCCACTTTAATCGTTTCAGAAATATTATCAAAATATTCAGATAAATAGGTGCCTTCCCGCTCCCACCAGCCGCGGACATAAGCCACGTCCAGTTTGACCTGTTTATCAAGTAAAATTCCGCAGCCCAGCGTCAGAAAATTGCGGTCGGCTTTTTCTGAAGCATCTTTCAAAGGAGAGGGCTGGCGAATCGCCCCGGCGCGCAACTGGGTATTGATCAAGGGTACGGTAAATTCGCCGCCGAGCCGGATGGTGGCGGTCGGTTGAAAATTTTGCTTAAAATCCAAATTCTTTCGATATTGATTGCTCACCGGTGGTTCAGATGTGTAGCGCATTTGCGACCAATCGTTGTATTCCAGGTCGGCTGAGATCACAATATTTGGCAGCAAAGTCAACGCCGCGCCGGCAGAAAATTGCCAGGATGATTTTATGCCGTAATCCCATTTTCCGGTCTCTGAATCCTCATAATCGTCATATGGACTGTCATCATCCTCAATTTGTTTTGAATATTCGCTCCATTTTTCTTTGGCGTTAATTTTAATCGGGGTAGAGACCGTCGCTGCCACTCGTCCCAGAAATCCCAATTGATACAGCGCGCCAAGCTTCACATTTGTCGCAGAAAAGTTGGTTGTGATCTGCTGAGTATAATCAAACGTATGGTAATACCATTCATCAAGTCGATCCTCTTCCATCAACGACCAATTATAATTGTTCTCTCCGCGCCACAGGTTGAGCGCGCCTCCGACTGACAAATTCGGCGTTACTTGAATCGCGCCGGAAAACACCCAATTCGCCATGTCTCCTTCTTCAACTTCATTGTACATTTGATGAGCACGGACTGATTCTAATTCATTAAACCCACCGAATGAAAAACCGCCATCAAAACTTCGTACCTTGTTATACCCCACGGCAAAAACCATACTGCCGCGATAGGTCGGGATAGGAAATGCGAAGCCGATCGAATTCAATTTGGTTTTGGTGGTTTTATCGGTCATCGAATTGCCTTCAGAGAACGCTTCATTTTCAAATTGCAGATGAGATATTGAAGCGAACAACTCCATCCGCCGTAATTGGGTTAGTCCCGCCGGATTCCACATGGTGGCGGAATAGTCGTCAGCAATGGCAACATAGGCGCTTCCCATGGACAGCGCTCTACCGCCGACCCCGGAAACCGTCCCTAAAAAAAATGCTTCGTTTTGGCCGTACAGCGGAATCGCAATGAATATGCTCACTAGAGCGATGATAAATAGTCGTGGTTTCATCATTTTTTTCTCCGTAGTAAATATAAACATCAGTTACTTCTTTTTCGAAGATTTCGAACCGGAGCTTCCGGACTTGCTGCTGCTTGAACTACCTGACTTCGATGAAGAAGGGCTTTTCGATACATTTCCACTGCTACTGGGTCGCGAGGAAGAGCCACTGGACCTGATTGAAGGCGCTGCGCTTGATCTATCGGAACTTCGCGTTGGTCGCACAGTTGATCTTGAGGGTGCGCTGCTTCCTGTGGCACGGCTTTTCGGCGTCACACTTCTTTTCATCTCCGGACGAACAGCCGGTGGGGCTGATCTTGTCCGCGGGCTGGAATAAGACCGTTGGCTGCGAGCCGGAGAAACATCCTTACTCTGCGGATTAGTTCTTACCCTCGAATTTGCAGACGGCGATTCTTTTTCCTTTTTAGGTGGTGAAGGACGCGCCTCTTTGGTCGCAGGAGTTCTCTGCACCGGTTTCTTGGTCGGTTTTAAACCGGTTTCGGGCTGTGTTTTTGGTCGTTGAACCGGAGGTCGCACTGCCGGCGCTTTTTTCCTGACCGGAATCTTCCTCTGCACAGCTTCGCTGCCCTCGCGTCCCTTAATCACCCTCGGATCTCGCTTGCCGTCGATAACCGGTTTGGACCGGCGATCCGGACTTCTGATTGCATCAGCCGGCTTGACAATTCTTTCCGGTGCGCCATCCGGACGCCGTACCCGCTTTGGCAACTGACCATCACGCGACACGACCTCCTGCCGGGATACCCGCCGGGGTTCGCGAGTGATCAACCCCGGTGTTCGCTTCGAAAACGGGCGCTTCTTCATCGGCTGCGACACCCAACCGCCTCGGTAGTAATTATAATCACGCCAATAGGGGCTCGAATGCCAATAATAATCAGAATACCAAAAGGAAATATACCAGCCCGGATAGTAGCGATGGAATGACGGATACCACCAGTATGCCGGATAAAATCCAGTGTAAAAATACCAATCATACGGCGAATAAAAAGGATCAACATATCGGTATCTAAAATCGTAACCGCCCCAGGAGGGATAGTAATAGTTATCAATATCGTAGTAATGATAATCTACATACTCTGTATCCGGATAATCATCATAATACTCTTCAACCTCATAATCCTCGTAAACAGGCTGTTCCGGCTCGTCAACATAATAGTAGCCCTCCTCGGTGTATCAACGCCAGGGCGCGAAAATTGAGTGTAACAGCCGTTGAATACCAGCCCGGTGACGATGAGGATAATTACTGGCAGAGCTTTTTTAAAATAACCCATGTCTCCACCTCCTAAATTTGGTTTATGATTTTCAATTAAATTCATA
>DSAU01000111.1 GCA_011046315.1 bacterium | reverse complement strand
CGACTGATAACTGTTACCTTTATATTTTTCAAGTGGATGCTCTGGGTCGATCCGATCGCTTGTTTCCCAACACCGATTTCAATACCGCGGATAATCCGTTGATCGCCGGGCAAGATTATTGGATCCCCAATACAGAGCAATATTTTATGCTGGATGAGACAACGGGCAAGGAACAGTTTTATATTTTTGCCTCTCCCGAAAGCATCGTGGAATTGGAGTGAAGTTCCGAACTAAAGCAAGCCGATATGGGTAGAATAGTAAAGACAATGGGCGTCGGTGGATTGAGGGATAAATTAAACAGCTATCCCGTGGAGCCGCCAAAACAGGTGTAGGCAGCGGAGGTGAAAAAAAAGCTGCAAGCAGCCGGTGCATTCGTGTGGGAGACGTGGTTCTGGCATAGATAATGATTAAATAGAACACTGATTTAACGGATGGGACGGATCAAAACGGATTTTTAAAAATATCTTTTATTTTTATCTGTTCCAATCCGTTTCATCCGTTCGATCCGTGTTCCAATATGTTTCAAAAATAGAACACTGATTTGACGGATTGAACGGATCAGCGTGGATTAAAAAAATTTGTAAGATTTTTGTACAAAGTCCAATAAAAATTATGAGCATCCATTTTATTGGGCGGGGTTTATTTTGTTTGGCAAGTGAGATGGAATAAAAATTCAAATACGCGGTCTGCTAAAAATAATTCTCTTGCAATTTTGAATAAATTTTATATTTTTAGGAGACGAATTAATGTCGTAATTACTTAGTTCATGATGTTACCCTTCTCCGTCAGCTGACGGAGAAGGGTCTCCATGCCGCTCGGAAGAGATTCTTCATCCCGATTAAAACCGGGACTCAGAATGACAGCATAAGCAATAATTAGAGTGTTAATATTAGGGAGGTTCTCATGGCCAATATTAAATATGTATCCTTTCGGGAGTATGTAAATCAGGCTCTAAAAAATGCTGCGTATGAAACAGATGACAGCCTTGGGAATATTCCTTGCATAGTGGCAGAAACTCCTGATTTGCCAGGCTGCGTTACCCAAGGAGAAAATTTCGAGCAAGCAAGAGAGAACCTGATTGACGCAATTGAATTGTGGATAACGGCTGGACTAATACAGGGCGAAGAAATGCCCATAATCAATGGCTGTCGGTTAGCTATTTCTGCAGAAAGGCTCGAAAAAGCCGAGGCAGCAAATGCCTGAAATCAAGCCTATGTCAAGGAGAGAATTGATCAAAAAGCTGCGCACGTTGGGATTTGACGGTCCTTTTGGTGGTGGAAAGCATTCGTACATGAGAAAATACGGCCAGAGGATAATCATTCCTAATCCACATCGCGCAGATCTCGGCGTTAAATTGATTAGGAAGATCATCAGACAGTTGGAAATGTCGGATGAAGATTGGCTTGCTGCAAAATGAGGAAAAATTGAAGAAGCACAGCAAATGATTATGGCGTTGATAAACATTCTAATAATGATTCCGTAAAAATCGACTTAATTCTGGCGTGTTTTAATATAATAAATTCATTTAATAATATCAATATTTTTTTATTTTTGGGGTAAAACCTCACTTACGGGTGGTGAAACCGCTGAAGCGGTTCATTGTTCAAAACTGATTCATTTGACACCATCAGCCAGTTGGCTGATGGTGTTAGTTCAAAAATGTAACTTGAATAAACACCATGATTTATCATGGTGTACCTCGATATACAAAGCGATGTTGAAACTGCTTCAGCAGTTTCAAGATTCCACCTGTAACTGATGATTTACTTTTTGGAGAAACTTAAGGAGCTGAAATGCAAAAGACAACAATATTTTTTAACTCTCTCATGTTTTTGTTATTTTCTGTTTCATTCTCTTATGCTCAACAAGATTACCAAAAATGGTTGGAAGATCAACAAAAGCAATTTCAGGAGTTCAAGGATGCCCGGGATAAGGCGTTTGTGGAATTTCTCAAAAAGGAATGGCAGGCGTTTCAATTGTTTCAAGGAATGGTTCCTGATAAGACGCCCAAGCCGGCTGAAATTCCGAAAACAGCATTAAATGACAATATCAAAGAAATAACACCGGTTCCCGCCAACGTTATCACAGAGGTCCGGATACCAAAAGCGCCGCTGCAAAAAACTGCTGAATTTTTTGATTGGTTTAAGCCAACAGCAAAGCCGAAACAAGAAGAGCTGAAATTTTCGTTCTTTGATCGCGAGATTCAGTTGGTTTATGAAAGCAAAATAAAAAATATCATGCCTAAAAAGCCGATCGATGGCGAGCAAATCAGTAATTTCTGGGCGGAAATGAGCTCGACCGACTATGAAAATTTGCTCGATCAAACAAAACAATTACAACAAAAAATGAAGCTGAATGATTGGGGATATTGTCTGCTGTTGCAGAGGATTGGGAGCAATATTTATCAACAACGGGAGAATGAAACCAATATCTTTGTCTGGTACCTGTTGACAAAAAGCGGCTACGATTCAAAGGTGGGTTATGACAAAAATCAGGTCTATCTGTTATTGACTGCTCGAAATATCATCTATGGCGTGCCATTTTTTGAAACGAATCAGAAGAAATATTATCTGATAACATTTGAACAAGAGAAAATTAATGCGAACCAGCTTTACACTTATGAGGGTAATTATCCCAGAGCCGACGAATTAATTTCGCTGAACGTTGATAATGTTCCGGTAATTAACCAGTTTGTCGAAGCCAGAGAGTTGAAATTTGATTACTTCGGCGAAGCCCACAAAATTAAGTTGAAAATTAAAAAAGATGTCATAAATTTTTTCGAGAATTACCCGCAAACCGATTATGAGATTTACTTTAATGCTTCTTTGTCCGAAGAGGCAAATTATTCATTATTGACTCAATTTAAACCGATCATAGAGGGCAAAACCGAGGTCGAGGCGGCGAATATTTTATTGAGATTTGTTCAGTTGGCATTTGAATACCAGACTGACGAAGCTCAATTTAACCGGGAAAAAATATTTTTCGCTGAAGAAACGTTGTTCTATCCGTTCTCGGATTGCGAGGACCGTTCGATACTTTTCGCTTATCTTGTCAGAGAATTGTTGGGGCTGAAAGTGATTGGATTGGACTACCCGGGGCACATTGCGACCGCTGTAAAATTTAGCACACCGGTAACGGGCAAAACCGTTACTCACAACGGAGAAAAATACCTGATATGTGATCCAACCTATATTAACGCCAATGTGGGACAGTCTATGCCAAAGTTTCAACAGGAAACGCCAGCGATTATCTCGCTTGATGTGAAATAGCAGCAAATGACCTGCGAAATCGGATTCGGCTTAACATTGGTTGCATGTGGTTAAATTTCGGAAAATGCAATTATTTTAGCCACCTCTTTTCTTCTTCATAAAAAGCTGTATGGTTTTGATGATTTAAAATTTTTGCCGATGATACGGGAGAAAAATGTCCATTCGTATTCCTCAAAGCTCATAAATTCCAAAAAAAATCTATTGACTTTATCCCAATTTTTTTTATTTTTAAATAGAGGCTAAAGCAGGAAACGATTTAAACAATGGGGGGTGCAAACTGGATCGTTGTCAGGGGCAATTTTTTGATCGATAAAGGAATTGATTTTTATCCCCTGGTTTGATGTTTTTCTTTTACTGTGATGATTATCTAGCGCATTATATAAATAATTCCAAAACCAATGGGGTGATCGAATGAACAGGACGACCGCTGTTATTCTTGGCGGGGGCGCGGGAAAACGATTATTTCCACTAACACTGGAGCGCGCCAAACCCGCCGTCGGATTTGCCGGTAAGTACCGCTTAATCGACATTCCGATCTCCAATTGCATCAATTCCGGAATCAAACGCATCTTTGTACTAACGCAATTTCTCTCTGCCAGCCTGCACCGCCACATCATGCAAACCTACCAATTTGATACTTTCACCGATGGTTTTATCGATATTCTCGCTGCTGAACAGACACAAAAAGGTGAGGGTTGGTTTCAGGGCACGGCTGACGCGGTTCGGGTGACACTTCGACACACCACCTATTACCAGTTTAATCAAATGCTCATTTTATCAGGCGACCATCTTTATCGAATGGATTACCGCGAGCTGATCAAATTTCACCAACAGAACGACGCCGACATTACCATCGCAGTCAGTCCGGTCGTTGAATCAGACGCACCCGAATTTGGATTATTGCGGGTTGACGAATCCAGCGTTATTCAAGAGTTCGTCGAAAAGCCGAAATCGCTGCCGGTGATCAAAAGATTTGCCGCGCCGCGAGCTATTTTTGACCGATTGGGGCTGTCTTTCGACCAGGAGCGCTATCTGGCATCGATGGGAATTTATGTGTTTAAACCTGAAGTTTTATTCGAAGTACTGGAAGATCACACCAAAACAGATTTTGGCAAAGATATTATTCCGGCAGCCATTGGCCGTTATAAAGTGATTGCATATCCGTTTCCCAATTATTGGCGGGATATTGGGACCATTAGCGCATATTATGATGCAAATTTATCGCTGGTGCGGAAAAATCCGGAATTTCAGCTTTACGCTGCCAATTGGCCTATTTACACCCGAACCCGTTCGCTGCCGCCGAGCAGAATCATCCGTTCCGAAATACGCGACAGCCTGATTGTCGAGGGAACGCGGATAACCGGAGCGCGGATAGTGAATTCAATTATCGGGGCGCGAAGCGTGATTCGGGAAAACAGCCGTGTCGAGGAAGTGGTGATGCTGGGCGCAGATTTTTATCAGGGTGAATCGATCCTCAAAGCCAAAGAGACGCTTGAACAAGATGTGCCCGAGTTGGGGATTGGAAAAAAATGCTTGATACAACATGCCATTATTGATAAAAACGTTCGTATCGGAAACAGAGTCATAATTCAGACAAGTCCCAATGCTCCGGACAAAGACGGCAAACATTTTTATATTCGAAGCGGCATTACCATTATTCCGCGCGGGGCGGTGTTGCAATCAAACACAACGATTATCCATTGATTTTCGAATCAGGATAATTTTTACTCTCAAAGTCTTTGTAAAATAAAATTGCCAGCCTTTTATTAAAGACTGGCAATTTGATGGTGAATATTCTGTGAGGTCGATTACGATTCGTAAGAGACGATCTCGAACCCTTCCTGTTGTTTCAGTTCCTCGATAAAATTTGGAACGACCTCTTTTCGTTTTTGATTCTTAACTTCTTTCAACAACTCACTACGAACCTGGTCGTAAGGGCGGGTGTCTTTCTTTCGATCAAGCACCTTTAAGATATGGTAACCATATTGAGTTTCCACAATATCGCTAATCTCGCCCACCGGCAGGGAAAAGGCAGCCCTGTCAAAAGGCTCCACCATTGCGCCTTGTTCAAAATCTTCATACAGACCGCCTCTGGTGTTTGAACCGGGATCTTCGCTATAGTTATTGGCAAGCGTAGCAAAATCTTTTCCGCTTTTTGCCTCAGCCAATATTTTTTCCATCTTCTGGTAAATTTCCATTTTTTCTTGTTCACTCTTGCCCTGAGTGTTCATCAAAATATGCCGTACAGTTGCGGTTTTATCTTGATTGTATGCCTGCTGAAGCTCTTGCTCGCTAATTTCGAGCTGTGCTTCCAGAATAGTCTCCAGATAGCGATTTATTTTACGATTTTTCTCAAGGTCTCGTCTGATAAAATCCATTTGGACACCAGTACGTTCCAACATACTCTTAAACCGCTCCACTCCACCGGCACGTTCATACTGGAATTGTAGCAAGCTATCAACCTCAGACTCACTCACTTTAATACCTGCTGCATCTGCTTTTTTGAGAAGCATTTTTTGTTCTGCCAACCGCTCGGAAATGTTCTCAAAATATTGTTTTAAATTTTCAGCGGGCATATCCTTTAATCCGTCAATGCGGTTGCCCATACCCTCAAACAACGCTGTAATTACTTCGCCCACAGTCAATTTAAAGTTATTGGTTTTCACCAGAACATTATTTTGATCCGGATCAAGATAGGAATGCTTCTCTGCCAGCGCTTTGGCGAGCTCATATTCATGCGTATCTTTTTTTAATTTGTCGCTGTCAGACCCGCAGCCACCTATTAGAAAAATTGCCACTAAAATCAAGCCCAAAAGTTGTTTCATTTGATTCTCCTTTGATTATAAACGGTGTAATTAACAATTTTGCTAATATAATAAATGGATTCCAAAATTCCTAATGCTTTTTTGTTAAATAGCAAAAGATTTTAATTTTTTTTCTATCGCGTTGTGAACACCCCGTTTTCATGATTAACTTTTTCGTAATCATTCAACGTGTCCTACTTGCCACGAAGGTCACGTCAACAGGCGGATTCGCCTGCTGGCGAAAGCCAAGCCACGAAGTTACACTTAAAAATTTATTTTTTTTAATGCTCAAGAAATATTTGTACTCTTTTAAGTAGAATACAGCGTTTCTGAAGGCGATAATTTGACGAATTTCTTGTTTTATGTTCATTGCAGCCTTTGAGATTATCTGGCTGAATTGTTACACTTTTTCTTGCGAATACAACTTTTTCACATAAATTCCGCCCTGATAGATTTAAACGCCTTTTGCCTGCCAGACAATCGAAAATGTTTTGACGATGATGACGAAATCAGTCCACATAATTTTAAAACAATTAAAGCAACGCAGCTCATTCCAATATTTTTTATCCAACTCGATTCCCTCAACAAAAAATCTGTTATAATCATTCAACGCGCGTTCGTCTTTGTTCAATTGATAATAGCCGGTCAACCCGCTGACAAGTTCATCTTTAAATTGATAATTATAACT
>DSAU01000107.1 GCA_011046315.1 bacterium | reverse complement strand
GTCCCATTCCACTGTTTCCCAAAGTTCAGTAGCCCGGTTTCTAATTTCTGTTTCAACACCATTGTCCAGAGTAAAATATTGTCGGATCGTCAACAACCCTTGAACAAGATAGGCAGTTTCGACTATATCACCGCCGTCGTCATACATGCTGAAGGGAATGGTTTCGCCGGTTTCGCCATTTATCCAATGGGGCCATGCGCCATGATAGCGAATGGTGCTATCTTGTAAAAATGATAATATTTTTAGCACCCGGACTGCGGCAGAATCCCGGCTCACAAATCCTCGCTCTACTCCCACTATAATTGTCATTAATCCGAAACCGGTGCCGCCGCTGGTACAGGTGTTTCCCGATCCTGAAACTTCCCTGGTTAAGCCACTGACAGGATGACCGTAATCCCAAAAATAGCGGAAGGTCGCTTTTTGAATCGAGGTGAGCAATTGTTCGTCAGTCATTTGATAAGAAGTTGCAAACACTGTATCTGAAGGTTCTGATTCATCGTAAGCATTATTTACCGAGGTTGTGTAATAATAATATGTCCGGTCGTTTTCGCCGAAGAAGTCACTGTATAAATTTCTTTGATGGGCAATTTGATTGATTTTGTCGAATGGTCCCGATTCAGAAGATGAACGATAAATATAGAAGCCCAATAAATCAGGATTTATTATCAAATCCCATTTCAGATCAATTCGGCTGTCATGTCCTTCTGCCATAAGGTTAGTTGGGGTAGGTGGCGGAGTTGGTCCTATGCTCCCGGCTTTGATAATCCTTATTTCATCGATCCAGGCGATATGCTCCTCTCCATCCGGATTTGCCTGATAATGAAAAAGTGTTTTAATCTTAGTGAAATCACAATTATCCGGACCCACTGGTATTGAATCAATGGGGATGCTTATTTTTTGCCAGGTCGATGAGTCTGCATCAACTCCGTCCAAAAATCGGGATAATTCAATCCGACTGCTTCTTCGATTGGTGACATCTTCGATTCCAAAGTCAGGCAAATCTTCTGGTTCTATTGCCGCCGGAGCGTTGATCCAATAAACGATGCTATCATATTTGGTAAAATCCCATCTTTGCCAGCCCTGTGAAGCCACAGCAATGCCCCAGTCACCTCCGCTTTTTGAAATCCAATGAAGCCGCAAACTGTGTGCGCCTTGATAGGGATGTTGAGCGTCAACTGGAAATTTGTCGTTGTTTCCTTTTAATTCAAGGTAACTGGGCTGGCTGTAAAATCCCCAGGACGCATCTAATAAAACGTCACCGTCCGGGCTGTCCGAAAAGAAGATGATATCATCTTGGGCAAAAATCATAGAAACAATAAAACAAAGCGTTAAAATAGCAACCAATGTTCTCATCTTTTTCTCCTTTTATCGGTTATATTGATAAATTATACTTCGACCTGAATCTTAATTGTTGAATTGTAAGTTCCTGGTTTGACCAAATTTCCTTGAATTTCAATATCATCACTGAGAATTTTTTTAACACCGTCAGCAGCTCTTGAAATGTGAATTAAATAATCTGCGCCCCGAAAATGACGGTTGATTTTCATTTCATTCCACGATTTTGGCAGTTGGGGGTCAATGATTAAGCCGTCATAATCCGCGCGAATGCCGATAAGATAATCTACTGTTACCCGAAATAACCAGGCAGCCGAACCGGTGTACCAGGTCCAACCACCGCGACCATAGTGTGCTGATGCCGGACCTTCGATATTACCGGGTGTAACATACGGCTCTGCACAATAGCTGTCAGGATGTTGACTATTTAAAATTGGTGATATTTTTTGATACAATCGATAGGCAGCGTCAAAACGTTTTAACAAACATTCAGCCCAGAGCGCCCATATTGCCGCGTGCGTATAAATACCGCCATTCTCTCTCACCCCGGGAGCATAACGGGATAAATAACCGAGTTCCGGATCCGGACGATTATAAGCAGGGGTAAACAACAACATGCCGTAATCACATTCTAATTGGGCTTCAATTTGCTCGATTATTTTTTGTTGTCGCTCGGCGCTCGTACTTTGGGCGATAATTGCCCATACCTGTGCATTAAGAAAAATTTGTCCCTGCTTGTTTTTATGACTGCCAATCAAATCACCATTATCTTTACTGGCTCGCCAGAACCATTTACCATCCCAGCCATATTCGTTTATCGCTTTTTTTAATTCAGACGCACGCTGTTGGTACTCTTTTATTTTGTGTGTTTGCCCTTGTTTCTCCAGTGGCAAAATCATTGAGCTGAGTATGTAATACAAGAAATGGGCAAGCCATATCGACTCGCCCTTTTGATCAAGACCAACAGCACTCAATCCGTCATTCCAATCACCGGCAAGAATAAGTGGCAATCCCCGCTTACTGAACCGGGAAAGCGTCAGATCAATTGCACGTAGGCAATGTTCCAAAATTGTTGCAGTTTTTGAGCTGTCATAAAAAGCCACTTTTTCATTAAGAAAATCCCAATTCGCTGTTTCTTTCAGGTATTGGATTGTGATAAAACTGAGCCAAAGCAAATCATCAGTCATATTACCATCATGTCCCTGTTCGGTAATGGGATGCCACCAGTGCACTACGTTTCCTAGTTGGAATTGATGTTTTGCATGCTCGATGATGCGCTGTTTTGTCAAAGCCGGGTTAATAGATAAAAAAATCTGACTGTCCTGCAACTGGTCGCGAAAGCCGTAAGCCCCGCTTTGTTGATAGTAAGCAGCTCTACCCCACAAACGTCCGGAAATGGTCTGATATTTTAACCAGCTATTGGTCAAAATATTTAGCGCTTCATCCGGTGTTTCGATGGTTGTTTTATCAAGATAGCCTTTCCAAATATTGTTCATATTTGCAAACGACACTTCAATCGCTTCGTTGTCGCGGTATTTATTTAGGATTGAATCAGCTTCTTGTTTCTTTTTTACAGCACCCAGAAAGAAATGGATAGCTTTATTTTGATAGGGCTTTAATTGAATATTTTTTTTCAATGAACCAATTGCGTCGTTCCATTTGCCTTGAGTTTGATGGAGTTCTCCGGTTTTTAAAGCAAGCGGGGAATCAAGACCGTGATATCTGCCAATAAATTGCTCCTTGTCCGATTCAAACCCATCCAATGATTCATTGCACGCTAAAAAAGCCACATAGTCCCATGATCGGTTCCAATGACCGCGCTTTGACGGAAGTTCCCACAGCCGTTTTCGGGCGAAAAGAGCCTGGTTTGCTTCATCAAAATCTGTTTCCAAAAAAGATTTGTGAAATTCACGATGGGTATCCGGAGCTACTCCCAGGCACCATTCCAGATAGGTGAAAATGCTCAATCTTCTGGTTTCGTTAGCTAAGTTTTTGATGTTTAAAGACCAGATTTCTAAATTGTGCTCAAATGGTACAAAAATGCGAAATTGAATTTCAATGTTTTTAAAAACAGAATAAAATTTGGTATAGCCAATCCCGTGGGTACATTGAAACATGTCTAATTTTTTCATTACCGGTTTTAGTGTCGGACTCCAATATTCTCCGCTACAATTGTCCCGTAAAAAAATATATTTTCCCCAGTCATCGCGAATTAAATCCTGTTGCCAGCGAGTCAGACGATTCAAATTTGAATGAATCAGCCAACTGAATCCGCCGTTTAGCTGTGAGACGACCAATCCATATTCCCCATTTGACATGACATTAACCCAGGGGCGTGGTGTGTTGTAATCTTTGATGATGTATTCGTTTCCGTCATCCGAAAAATACCCGTATTTCGTTTCAAACTTCATTTAACCTCAGAACTTTAATTCAATTGAAAAGCGATGCACATTATTTAATCGATTCCAGTCGGCATAAGCATAATCAAAATGTAACGGATTGGATCGCGATAAGTAATAAACAACCCCTAATCCGAAAGTCAATCCGCGTTCAGATTCGGCTTCGAATAAAGCCTGGTAACCACCGCGTAAGAAAAAACGTTTTAAAAAACCGTACTCAAATCCCAAGCTTAAGCTTTCGGTATTATCATTGGGGTGTCGTGCTTCAAGGGTGGTTATAAATTGACTGGCGTCATTATTCCAGAGTTCGATTGACAACCCAAAACGAAAAAGCAAAGGCAAATCCCATTTATCTGTTTGTAAGTTGGCAAAAATGTTTTCATTGTCACCCCACTGATCGGGTGTAAAATCATAATTAATAAACACATCTTTGCCGACGAACTGCATTTTGGGTCCGAAATTGGAAACACTCACTCCCAGCACCAACCAATCGAAATCGGTTTGGAAAAGGATACCGACATCAAAGGCAATAGACGACGCCGACATGTGCCAAATTTGTTCGCGTATATATTTTGCTGTAAAACCTAAACTGAAGCGGTCGGTAATTGCACGGGCATAGCTCAATCCCATTTCCAGATCCAAAGCGCTAAAAAATTCGCCAGTTCCTTCGGGTTCAAATTCGGTGCGTACTTCCATATCGGGCATGGAAAGACTGGTAAAATGCAAACCAAATCTACCAACGGTGGCGATATCTACCACCACCGCTGCATAATTAAATTTTGTGTCAGCCAGCCAGTTGGTGTAGGAAAAATTTACGCCTCCGGTTGATCCTACTTTTGTCATGCCCGCCGGATTCCAGTATAGCGATGAAACATCGTTTGCCAACGCCACAAAAGATCCGCCCATGCCAATTGCTCTGGCGCCGACCGGAATTTTTAAAAATTGAGCGGCTGTGGTGCCAGATTTTGTCAAGTTGCCAGCTAATAACTGAAATGGCACGAGTAAAGAAGCAAGCAAAAAGCAACAACAAGCTTTAATTTGTTTTATTTTCATTTTGACACCTGCGTCTGTATAAATTTACTGAAAAAAATGATGAGTATCAAATTTTATTTTATCAACGCAAAGCGGCCGATTTTTTCTCCGATATCCCCGGCGTCAACATGATAAATATAGACACCAGCCGCTACATCCAGCCCATCTTTGCTGGTTAAATCCCATGATTCTGCGCCATCGAGCAAGCTGCTGTGATGGTCGATGGTCTGAACATGCTGGCCACTGATGGTAAATATCCGTATGGTACATTTTTTGGGTAAATGAATAAAAAATATTCTCCGTTCACCCCGCCCACTGGCAAACAGCCGAGGCGGCTCCCATCGGGCAGCAACAACGTATGGATTGGGAACAACTGCTATGTTTGTCAATTCTTCTCTGGCGAATGTTTTGTTTTCGCTGGCTGCTTTTGTTGTAAATTGATAGACATCACCGCTGCGAAATGGCGTTTTGATCTGAATATAGTAGATATCGCCAGCTTCAGGTAAAATCGGATCTTTATTTTCGTAAGGCTCTAAAAAATTAACCCGCCATACCTCGCGCGGTATCGAGCCGTCTTTTATGATAATTCTGATGAAATCTCCGGGCGAAACACTGCTGTCGCGCATTGCCACATTTGGTTCTTCCAAAGTGATGGTCATTTTTTCATTTTCATAAACATCCCAGACTGAAAAGTTGACCGGAAACCGCGGCACATACCACCAGGTCGTGTCCGGATCGCCGAATCGAATTTCGTAACTGCTCGGATAGCCTTTGCGCCGGTGAGGGAATTTATAGCGGTGTTCGACGTTAATTGGCAAGTTGCAGTCACCTGAAATCCAACCGGAATTTCGAGCATCCCACTCAATACTGTCGGCAAAAACAAACAATCGCATCCCTGAAAATAGCGGATTGTAATCTTCGGCTTTTACAAAAAAAGATTTTTTAACGAGTGTGTCGGCTAAATTTGGCTCGGTTATGTTTAGTAGCTGATAACAGATTGTATTGGGATGCGTTGTATCATCGAAAATGACCTGATAGGTTTGTTCATCTTTGACCAGTAAAGGATCCAGCACATCCAACCACACATTACCGGTGGCGAATCCGTTGATATGTCGGATCGAATCTTGCAAACCTCCTGCTTGATAGCCAGCAGCAGGTGCTTGAGGTATAACCTCAACCGTGTTTTTATCCAGTTTTACATTGCCATTTATATCGCGAACAATTACTCGGCTGCATTCGGAGGGATACATGTTTAATTTGGCATCTCCCCGATCGTAGGAAACAACGGCGTAATAATATGTTTTACCATTAATGACGTCATAATCTGTCCAGGAATGTTTCAGTCCCTTATTATCTCCCATATAAATTTTAATACCCTGATAATCTAACGGGAAAAAACCTTCTACCTCATTTCTGATGTCAAACTGGGCAACCGGCTGCAGCAATGTTTTTTCCCCGAATGCATTGGTGATAATTCGTGCATCCAAAAATGCCGGGTCGGTGCTTTTATAAATTTTGTAACCCTCAAAATCATAGGGTGGATCAGAAAACGGATCATAACTATCTTCCGCCTTGTCATCCCAATATAGGGTTACCTTTTTATCACCGGGAACCGCCCAGACTTGTGGCTTTTCAGGCGGGCGAGCAAAATTGTAATTTGCGTTGTAAATATCCTGAACCACCTGTTTGTTTCGGAAAATATCCTGCTGGTTTTCTCCAAAGACAAGACATACAGAAAAACGTTCAGTAGTTTTCGGATACAGCGGAAAGGGACCTGATCCATAGAGGAATGCAATATTTCCGTTTTGCAATCTGGTATCAAAATGACTATAAGAGAGACGATTCCAGATGACATCGTCTTTATAAAAGGCAACCCCGGTACCAATATAAAACACATCAAATGCTGTCAAACCGATTTGATCGGATTCATCTTTATCGGTGGCGTCAAAATTGGGTTCGCCCGGCGTTGGAATCCCATCACCTTCTCCGAAATCGCC
>DSAU01000188.1 GCA_011046315.1 bacterium | reverse complement strand
TTTAGTCAGCATGTCATTGCGAGCGGAGCGAAGCAATCTTATCAAATATTTAAGAGATTGCTTCGTCGCTTCGCTCCTCGCAATGACATGCCTGTATTGCAGTTTACTGCGCTATGATTAACAATTTTTACTTACAAAGCGATGGCATCAGTCTATGTCTCCAACAATAGCTGAGGTCATGAATTTTATCATTTTGAGCTTGATTTTAAACGAATGAATCTCTATTTTAGAAAAAATAAAACCGATAGCTACAACCAACTGAGGCTATAAAATGCGCTTTTTACCATTTGAAATGGAACGTTATCAATCGCTCTGGGAAAACATAGTTGATTATAATCTGTCAGAAAGCGGAATTCATCCGTTACAGTTGAATGAGCTAATATCCAACGGCTCATTTACAAAAATCATGGAAACACCGTTGGGGTATAACCAGACCAACGGTTCGCACGAATTGCGCGAGCTGATAGCAGCAACCTATATTAGCGCTTCTGCCGAAAACATACTGGTCACTACTGGCAGTTCCGAGGCAAATTTTTTAATTACGCTTCGGCTGCTGGAACCCGGCGATGAAATTGTTATCATGCTGCCAAATTACATGCAGATATGGGGCATTGCCCGCTCAATTGGCGCCCGAGTAGTTCCGTTCAATTTAAAACCAACGGAAAAACGCTGGCAGGTTGACTGGTCAGAATTTGATTCAGCCATCACCCCAAAAACAAAGCTGATCGCCATCTGCCACCCAAATAATCCGACTGGCGCTCTGTTATCTGAACAGGAAATTGAAAAAATATGCGCCACGGCTCAAAAAAGTGGCGCCTGGATTCTCTCCGACGAGGTTTATCGAGGCGCTGAAGCAGAAGGCGTGTTGTCAGCTTCATTCTGGGGACGATATGAAAAAGTCATCGTGAGCGGAGGGCTATCAAAAGCCTATGGTTTGCCCGGCTTGCGCATCGGTTGGATCGTTGCTCCGCCTGCGCTGATTGAGGAGTTATGGGCTTACAAAGATTACACCACCATTTGCCCCAATCCTATCAGCGACCGACTGGCGCAGCTCGCTTTACAGCCGGAAAAACGCGCTTATCTGCTCTCACGCGGCAGAAATATCGTGAAAAAAAATTTTGCTGTTTTGAATGCTTGGATGCAAAAACATCCGGCAGTGTTCGAATGCATCCCGCCACAGGCCGGCGCCATCACTTTGATCAAACACCACCTGGCGATGAGCTCCAATGAGTTGGCGTTAAAGTTGCGGACAGAAAAAAGTGTGCTCATCATTCCCGGAGAACAGTTTTTAATGGATGGATATATTCGGATTGGCTTCGGTTGTCCTCAAGATTATTTGCGCTCTGCCTTGCAGCGAATGAGTCAGCTTATCGAAAAAATTCCGTTGTTTGATTAGCTGATCAATCGCTAACTTTATCTCGGATTATTATCCAGATATTGATCCAGCGGATTTTCCGGACTGGTGTTCAACGATTTGATCCAATCGATCACCGGCTGCCGGTAATGAATCGAGGTGTAATAGGGCGTTTCATCATAATTCTGGAAATTGTAATCGGGTCTGGAATACAAATAATCAATCGTTAAAACGCGATACGTTTGAGAAGGATCTAATGGCGTTCCATCTGTGAGTCGATAGCCGCCGACACTGGTCATTCCGCCAAAAATCAATCTCGAAACCACATCCATCAGCTGGCTTCCGGTCAGCTCCAGTTCCACGATGCTGTTTTCAAAAGGCAATACACTGACTATTGTTTCCAGCGTAATCTCTCCCGATGGAATGGACTGTCGAATTCCCCCGGCATTGGTGCAAGAAATTTGGGCAGCAGGATATGAAATCAGCCAGGAATCGGTGACCATATTATACATTGCCCAACTGCGGGAGCCAATTCCGTTCTCGGTGAAACCAATCACTTCTGACAACGTCGCATCGACCTGATCTCTCCAATAAGCGACAATTGAGGCGATTTCAGCATCGGCTGTTCCGCCTTTATTTTCGACAAGTTGCTGTGAAATTGAGATCAAAGTATCTCCAACCGTATCATACTGAATCTGCACCCGTGCGTAGTGCTGCATATTCCTTCCGCTATGAACCAGCGCCACGCCGCTGTCATTGATGTTTATAGTATCGGTACAGTGGCCTCCGCCGATCATCGAGACGCCGAGTGATTTTGCTTTTGCAGCCAGTGCTTTCATCTCCCACGAGCATATATGGGCAGCAACGACAATTAACTCTGCGCCATCTGCTTTGACCCTGGGAACGACCTGCTCCAGCGCTTCAGCGTAATCAATGAAGTCATAATCCTGAACATTATCCGGGAATGTACTGGTGGGCGTGGTTACGGTGGTTAATCCGATAATACCGACATTCACATCGTTAACCTGTTTGATTAAATAGGGTTCTGCAAACTCGGGAATCTCACCGGTGGATTTGGTTTTAATGTTGGCTGATAAATATGGAAATTGCGACAGGCTCAGGTTTCGATTTAACCCGTCAACTTTGAAATCGAATTCATGATTTCCGATTGCGGCTGCGCTGTAGCCCATGGCATTCATCACCTGAACCATGGACTCGCCTGCGGTCCAGGTAGAAATTGCCGGGCCGGTCCACATGTCTCCACCGCTCAATATCAGATACGGTCCGTCGGCGGAGTAACCCTCGCGCTGCTTCCAAAGTCCCATCATTCCCGCTGCCCCGCCGTGCGTTGATGTCGGCTCCATCCAGCCGTGCTCGTCGTTGGTGTAAAGAATGATCACCTCCCGAACGCCATCCTCAGGCGGCTCCGGTTGATACGGACTGTCCTTACAAAAAAAGAACCCACTTGAAAAAACGATTCCGGCTACGAAGATCAGCTCAATAAAATTTCGATAACGCATTTACCACCTTTAATCGAGTTTAGTTCAACCATCCTCTGTTGTCATAATCGGATTTCAGATGCTGGTTTGCTTGCATGTTATTTTTCATTTTCGACTTTTATTCCTGCGTCCTTGAGGCTTTGCCTGACAGCTTCACGGATTGAATCCACCTTGATTATTGGCGGCACGAATTTCAATGATTCCAACGCCTCCAGCGCACGCAGCGAGTTCAGCGCTTTCAATGCTTGCAGATTTTCAAGATGTTTTAGATTTTCAAGCTGTTCCAGCGCCTTTAACCGTTTCAAGGATCGAAGCTCACGACGCAGCTGCTCCATCTCTTTTTGAAAATCACCGCGCCATTGCAGAAGCTCCTGCTGTTCCATCCGGCGAATTTTCCGCGATAATTGCTTATGTTTTTTGAGATTCAATTGTGCCTTCAGTTGTGGATCAATTACGACGCGCATACCATCGTCAACCCGGTAAAACAGTTGCAGCTGATTCTCCCGCATCTGTTTCGCCTGATTTTTTATGGCGTCAGTAACATCGTGGTTAAATTGATACATTTGGTGAATCCGTTCTCCGAGACTTTCCCATTTTTCCTGAAACTCCGCAACGTCTCGTGGTGAAAAAATTGATGAAGAATCCGCTGTAATGCCAGCTTCACCTTGAATTGGTTCATGCATACGATCAATTCTTTCAATTTTCACCGGTGCTTCCAATGAAAATCTGAGCACTGCCATTGCCTGCTCCGGCGTAATAACCGTATCCAATTGGCTCAAATTCAGGATACTCGCAGCGACCTGTTCCACCTGCTCTGGTTCGACTTCGCGGGCAGAAGCTTGTTTCACAAAGTTATCGTACATCTGTTTGACGCCGCCCTTTTCCGCTCCATCGGGAACCATTGCTAACAGCCTATTTCCGAGCATGTTCAATGAATGTTCCAACACGATTTCCTGAGATTCTTTATCCAAAAAAACAAGCCAGAAAATCACCGCAGTCAAAGAAATCGCGATAACAAAGACACCAATATTTTTTAATGCCTTGTTCATGATTCTATTCTCCTCGTTGATCAATAATTTACAAACATTTTCTCAAACAAATCATAACGATCTTTTCTCATACCCAAAGCCGAATAAGCGCGCTGCGCCGGTTGATTGGATTTTTCCACATAGAGTCGTAACCCGCGAATGTTGTTGTCCTGAGCCAGCTTTTCGAGAAAGCGAAACATTTTCGTAAACAACCTTTTCCGACGATATTCGGCGCTGACATATACGCTGTGAATCCACCAGACATCACCATTTCGCCAATCGCTCCACTCTTTCAGCACCAGTAGTACAGCTGCGGGTTGTTGTTGTTGGTTTCGGGAGATCACATAAAATCCCCGGTCCGGATGAGTAAAAATATATTTCACACCCTGCATCACAGTCTCCGGATTCAGCTCAATACCTTCGGTCTCGAGCGCCATTTTCAACTGGCAATCCACAATAAAATCCAGATCGTTTTTAGAAGCCACATCGACTGAATAATTTTCTCTTTGTATCACTGCTTGAATTCCCCTTTGATTCAACAACGCATCGATCAGCCTGATTTTTTTGGGGATAACCGGAATTTTTATCGCTGTTATCAATGCTGCCCGATTTTCACCGGATACAAATAATTTTCCCCCTTTTTAATCCAGAGGACGTTCCCCTGTTCATCGAGTTCAAAAACAACTTTTTCACCGTTGCCGTTGGCGCCGGTCATGCGAAAGGTATTTTCAGCTTCCGGCGTTAACTCAACCAGAGCCGCTTCGGGATTTTCATCCGGCGGGTAGCTGAATCCGTACAGCATCAGTTTATCATTTACAATTAATACCTCTTCGACCCAATTCCAGGGGTCCTGATATCTGCCGACAAATTTTTCCCAGCCCGGGTCAAACTCTTCGGCAATGGGTTCATCCTTTAAAACATTCAACAATTCAGCTACAACCATATCAAAAACTTTCAACGCGAATTTTGCCGGGCTGCCGTCTTCGCCATTGCAAAACACAATCACCCCAATTTTGTCTTTGGGGCAGAAATAAATTTGTGATCGGTAGCCACCAACCCAGCCGCCATGCCCGACCAGGGTTCGTTTTTCATATTTGCGAATGCTGAATCCCAGTCCCCAACCGCTGGTCCAACTCGGTCGCAACCAGTGCACGCGCTGCATTTCTTTCAAGGTGCTGGCTTTGAGTATCTGGCGTCCACTGATTTGATTGTACTCGGTAAATTGCAGCGCTACAAATTTTGCCAGGTCCTCAATTGTGGACGAAAAATTTGCCGCTGGCGTCAGGGCTTTGGCATCGGTGAACGGCATAATCTTGCGCGTGCCATCGGGCAATCGAATACCATAACCGGTTGCGAGAGCTTTTCTCTGATCTGCTGCTAAATAAACACTGGTACTGCTCATCTGCAACGGAACAAGGATGTTTTTTCGAATATACGACTCATAATCAATGCCCGAAGCGGCTTCAACAATTTCTCCCAACAGCGCCATTGCCAGGTTGGAATACTTCCATTTGGTCTCCGAAGGAAAAATTGTCTCCTGCTCCACCAATTTTTCCTTGATCTGCTCTAAGCTCGGAAATTGGTGATCAGTCCAATATGGGAACGCCGCTTCCCGGGGAAGACCGGAGCTGTGCGTTAAAATGTGCCAAACCGTTATCTCCGGAGCATCGGGAAACCGATGCCGGATTTGAAACCAGGGCAAATATTTGGTAATCGGATCATCGAGCCTTAACTTTCCGGCGTCGCGAAGCTGCATGATCGCTGTGCTGGTGAATAACTTGGAGATCGACGCTATCCGAAAAATAGTCTGCGCCGTCATCGCGGTTTTTTTCTCAATGTCAGCGTAACCAAAACCTTTTTGCCATACCATTTGCTGATCATAAACAATACCGATTGCCAGTCCCGGCAGGTTGTAATAATCCATCTGGGATTGTGTCCAAATTTCAAACAACCTCAGCTTTTCCGCAACAGCCGAATTTTCCAACACGGTCAGCTCTTGCGCAAAACCAGTAGAACACACCAGCAAAAAGATCAACGCAAATATCAAAATTCGTTTCATCTTCAATCTCCTTTGCCATAGTTTAAAGACAACTTTTGCCGGCGAAAAGTTGCCGGCTGAATCATATTTTTTGAGTATCTTTTCGTTGTATCAGTTCTTTTTTTCTCCATGATGCGAGTTATCCGATACAGATGGAGAAATTGAATATTGTTATCGAGTTCCTTCTGAAAAGTAGAGAAATTGAAACTCGAATTTAAAATTTTATCAGCCCTCATACACCTGGATTATCAAGCAGCGACATCTGTATTTCAACTGCAAGGATAATGCTAAGCGGTGCGTTTAACTTCAGATGTTGGTAAGGCAAGGAGCACATCGCCTTCACAACATGTCAATGAACCTTAATTTTTTTAGTTTTAATGTCTTTGCGATCCCGCTTCAGCGCATTAGCGCCAAGCTAAGTTCATTTATTTAATGAAAATTTTTGAATTGCCACGACCCTTAGGATTCTAAATGTCTGAAATGCCTTTACGAGGTTTTAATCCCTGATTTTTTAAAATATTCAGGGTTAAAACCGCGAATATAGTCAGCAAATTCTCAACCCACGAGATAAATCTTCCCAAAAATGCTTCGGGACAACTCAACAATTCTCGTTTTAACTTAACGCCTATGCGCTTCAGCGGGAGAAGCAATCTTGTAATCGATCACAGGGTGAGTGAATATAAACCGCTGAAGCGGTTAAAAGAGCTGTTTTGAGATGATTATTTCACCACAATAAATTGTGGTGTTGCTACAAATTTTTTTTTGAACAAACACCATGATTTATCATGGTGTTTAGGGATTACACGGCAGACCACGAAAACTGTTTCAACAGTTTTAAATGTGTTTAAATACTCTGTGATCGGTTAC
>DSAU01000187.1 GCA_011046315.1 bacterium | reverse complement strand
TCACAATGCAGAAAATTTTTAATGAATCCCGCTTATTTTGTTGTATCGGGATTTCAAAGTTGTCGCAAAAAAAAGTACCGCCGCTTTCGCAGATGACAGAGATTTTTTATCTGTGAAATCATCTGTGGAATCGGCGAAATCTGAGGTTGTGTTTCATTTATTAAATTAATTCGCGAAGCTATGTTCTTCTTTTAATAACAATTAATGTCATATCATCTTTTGGGTATTCATTATTAGAATAATTATCAACTGAGGTAATTATTTTCTCGACTATATCTTTAGCTGACATTTTTTGGTTTTTATAAAATAAATCAGCAACCCGATCTTCGCCAAACTCTTCGCCAGAAAAATTCATCGCTTCTGTAATTCCATCCGAAAATATCAAAAGCGAGTCGCCGGGAGAGAACACGATACAATCTTCTTTAAACTCGCTATTATCAAGTATACTTAAAGCCATTCCAGCGGTTTCCAGACATATCGGCGTTCGACCTTTTTTAACAAATAGCGGTCGATTATGACCGGCATTGGCAAAACAAAATTTATGGTTTGTGGTATCCAGTACACCATAAAACAGAGTCACGAATTTTTGACGATCTGTACTAAGATACATCAATTTATTGGAACGTTTCAAACAATTACAGGGGGAAGCGTCGATCGTAGTTTGGCCTCGTACTGTTGCCTGCAAATTTGCCATTAACATTGCAGCAGGCAAACCTTTACCTGATACATCGCCCAAACATATTGCTAAACAATTTTGATCTAAAGCAATAAAATCAAAATAATCACCGCCGACTGTTTGTGCTGGAATGCTTTTTCCAAAAATATCATAATTTTTTAAAACAGGTTGCCTTTTAGGTAATAGATTGGATTGGATTTCAAGCGCTAACATCAATTCTTTTTGAACCTGCAATAACTTTTGTTCCTCCTGGTAAAGTCGGGCATTCTCGATCACCTGTGCCGATTGCGATGCAATGATAGTGACAAGTCGTTGATCTTGACTGCTAAAACCAGCACTGCTTTTTTTATTAAATAGGCTGAGAACTCCTATCATCTTGCCCTTCGACAATAAGGGAACGCTAAGTAATGAGCGGATAACAAGGGCTTGATCTTTGATTTCTACAAATCGATTGTCATGGGCAAAATCGTTTATTAATAGCGGTTTTTGATTTTTTAACATCCAACCGGATAACTGATTATCAAATCGATAGGGAAGGACCTCTGCGGAGGAAACTGCCTGTCGGATCATGGTATGAAACGGCTGTTGCTCTAATTTTTCATCAAGCAACATCACTGCCGCCTGTTCAACCTTCAGGTGTTTGATACACTTTTTGATCATTAATTCCACAATCTGTTCAACTTCAATTGAGGAATTAATAGCGGCAGCAATTTCATTAAGAATTGACAACTCTTCAACAGCTGCTTTTAAGCGGATATTTTCCCGCTCAACTTGAGAAACACTTTGTTTACTCATAATGGATTTTTCCATTTTACTGCAAACAAATGTCTTATGTGATGAAAATATATATAACAAAAGTCAAAAAGTCAACAATAATATTTTTATTCTGTTTAGATAAACAAAGAAAACAATAGCATCGACAAAATCATATCCTGCATTGTCGAGAATTAAGAATTTTTAATGTTGCGTACCCAGGTCAGATTATTGTGGTAGGCAGGTTGTACGTTGTATGCATCGTCAATAGGAACTAAAACTACAAATAGTAAGCGAAATAGAGATTATTAACCCTGGCAAAATTAAAATCTCTGCAATAGGTTGATTTATTATACAAAAGCTATTTTACATTGACGCTAATTCAAAAATTTTCACCCTAAATTTCCATAATCTCCTGCTCTTTTTTCGCCAGCATTTCATCGATTTTTTTAATATAATTATCGGTCAACTCCTGAATATTGTCCTGACCGCGATGAGAATCGTCCTCGGAGATCTCGCCATCCTTTTCTGCCTTTTTCAAGCTGTCGTTTGCATCGCGGCGCGAATTGCGAATTGAGACTTTGATATCTTCGGCAATTTTTTTGGTCTGTTTGACCAGTTCCAAACGCCGCTCTTCGGTTAATGAAGGGATCGGCAGCCGAATAATATGCCCATCACTGACTGGCGTCAATCCCAAATCCGATTTTAACAGCGTTTTTTCGATTTCAGTGATCATGCTTTTATCCCAGGGCTGGACCGTAATCAACCGGGCTTCGGGAACAGAAACACTTGCCGCTTGATTTAAGGGAACTATTGAGCCATAGTAATTTACTTTGACCGCTTCAAGTATGGTTGCCGATGCCTTGCCGGTTCTGATTTTATTCAGGTCGCTACCAAAGCTTTCAATCGCTTTGCTCATTTTAGTTTCTGTTTGTTTAAAAACTTGATCAATCATTTTGAGCCTCACATACTTTTGTTCCGATCGGTTCTCCCAGGATTAACCTTTTCAAATTGTTTTTTATTTTTAAATTGAAAACGACAATAGGAAGGTTGTTTTCCATGCACAGGGTAACCGCGGTTGAATCCATGACCTTCAGCCGTTTTTTAACCACGTCGATGTAGTTCAATTGTTTAAACATTTTGGCATCGGGATTGATTTTCGGATCAGATTCATAAACGCCGTTCACCTTGGTGCCTTTAATAATCGCGTCCGCTTCAATTTCAATGGCGCGCAAGGCGGCTGCGGTATCGGTTGTAAAATACGGATTGCCGGTGCCGCCGGCAAAAATAACGATTCGACCTTTTTTCAAATGGCGAATAGCTCGTCTCCGAATAAATGGTTCAGCCAATTGTTCCATCTTGATGGCTGTTAAAACACGGGTACTGACGTGGTTGCGCTCGAGGAAATCTTCCAACGCTAACGCATTAATGACCGTCGCCAGCATTCCCATATAATCAGCCGACACCCGCTCCATTCCTCTGGCGCTTGCCGAAAGACCGCGAAAGATATTTCCGCCGCCGATGACCACGCCAATTTCTACGCCCAAGGCTTTCACATCTTTAAGCTCAAGAGCGATTGTGCTAACTACTGATGGATCAATACCCAATCCCTGCTGCCCCATCAATGCTTCACCACTCAACTTTAGCAATATCCGCTGATAAATCGGTTCTGGCATGCGTCTGTCTGCTCCTGATTATTCACCCATTTGAAAACGAACAAATCGTCGAACCGAAATGTTCTCGCCGATAACGCCGATGGTTTCCTTTAAATATTGTTCGATGGTTTTGTTTGGATCTTTAACAAAACTCTGCTCCAGCAAAACCACTTCCTGGTAGAACTTCTCCATTCGTCCGGTCGCAATTTTTTCGGCAATCTGTTCCGGTTTTTTTTCGTTCTGAGCCTGTGTTTTGTAAATCTCCATTTCCCGGTCAATGATTTTCTGATCCAATTCCTCTCGTCGGACTACTAACGGATTCGCCGCCGCGATCTGCATGGCAATATCGCGAACAAATTTTTTGAAATCATTGTTTTTGGCGACAAAATCAGTTTCGCAATTAACTTCTAACAACACTCCAAGTTTACTTCCGGGATGGATGTAAGCATCTATAATTCCCTCTTTTGTTTCACGCCCTGATTTTTTTTCGGCTTTTGCAATTCCCTTTTTTCTTAAATATTCAACTGCTTTATCGACATCTCCCTGCGTCTCCGTCAATGCATTTTTACAATCCATTATTCCGGCTCCGGTAATCTCGCGCAGTTTCTTGACATCGTCTGCTGTTATGGACATGTGTAACTCCCTTCAATCATAAGCCAGGTTTTATTCGGTTTCCTCATTCTGTTCTTCGATAATTTTCTTTTCTTCAATACCAGCTTCTTCAGCTTGCTCAACCGAAGCCAATTGATTGGCTTCGATAATGGCGTCGGAGATGGCGTGTGTAATGATGTTGATCGATTTAAACGCGTCATCATTGCCCGGGATGGGGATGTCGATAATATCCGGGTCTGAATTTGTGTCAACAATCGCAATGACCGGGATATTCAACCGCTTGGCTTCAGCAACCGCGATTGATTCCTTTTTTACATCGACTACGAAAACAGCGCCAGGCAATCTTGACATTTCTTTTATACCGCCCAACACCTTTTCAAGTTTTTCTTTTTCTCGTTCGATTTGAAGAATTTCCTTTTTGAGCAACTTATCGTAGGTGCCGTCGGTAGCCATTTTTTCAAAATTTTTCAGTCGTTTGATACTTTTCTTTACGGTAATGAAATTGGTTAAAGTTCCACCCAGCCAACGTTCATTGACGAAAAATTGATTGCAGCGTTGTGCTTCGATCTTGATAATTTCCTTGGCTTGTTTTTTTGTGCCGACAAACAAAACACTTTCACCTGAGCGAACAATTTTGGTAATTTCCTCGCATGCCAACTCCAATTGCGCAAGGGTCTTTTTAATATCAATGATATAGATGCCATTTTTTTCCATAAAGATGTAAGGCTTCATTTTCGGGTTCCAACGGCGTGTCAGATGCCCAAAATGTGTACCTGCCATCAGCAAATCTTGTAATCCCACCTTCATATTTTATCTCCTGATTTTGTTGGGTTAAACCTCCATCCTTTCATAATAACCTCCGCACTGATTTTGCTCACAGCAGACCAGCACCCCGGAGGGCAAAAAAAGGATGTGCGTTTTGTTCAAAATTTGATTAACGTTTTGAAAATTGAAACCGTTTTCTTGCGCCAGCCAATCCGTATTTCTTGCGCTCTTTTTCCCGCGGGTCACGGGTCAAAAATCCGTTTGCTCGTAAAATAGGCTTCAGCTCCTCATCGAATTTTAGCAGGGCTCTTGAAATCCCCAGACGAAGCGCGCCAGCCTGCCCGGTCAAACCACCGCCGACCACTGTGGCGATAATATCAAATTTTTCCATGGTCTCGGTTTTTTCCATTGGCTGCTCAATGATCATCTTCAGGGTTTCACGTTTAAAATGTTCCAGCACCGGCTTGTTGTTCACCAGCATCTGCCCAGAACCACTCTTTAACCGAACTCTGGCAATTGATTCTTTACGACGACCTGTCGCATAATACTCAGTGATTTTCATACTGTTCCTCTTGTTTGCTGTTAACACAAATAAATATATTCATTCTGATATTAAAAAAAATTTCCCTTTATTTCAATTTTAATGCTTCTGGTTGCTGCGCAAGGTGGGGATGTTGATCTCCGGCGTACACCTTTAATTTTTTGTACATTTTCCGTCCCAGTCGATTTTTGGGAAGCATTCCTTTTATGGCATGTTCCAAAATGCGCTCCGGATGAGTTTCTATCAGATCCTCATAAACCTTTTCCTTCAACCCGCCCGGATAGCCGGAGTAGCGTTTGTAGCGTTTAAGCTGCGCTTTTCGCCCGGTGACCCTGATTTTTTCGGCGTTAACCACGATCACATGATCACCGGTGTCAACATGCGGTGCAAAGATGGGCTTATGTTTGCCGCGCAGGATATGAGCAACGCGGGAAGCCAATCGACCCAGGATTTGATTTCTGGCGTCGATAACATACCATTTTCGGTCGATTTCTGTCGGTTTCGGTGTAAATGTCTTCACTTTTAGTTCTCTCCCTAACTTACTTTATTTTATCGATATTACAATCAAGCTGTTTTCATTTTTAAAATCACTAAAGATAATGAAAATGAACATAATAATCAAGCGATTTTTCAGCAATTTGATCATTTTAAAAAAAAATCATAAAATAAAACCTCCCGAAGCCACGACAATCGCCAATTCGAGAGGTTGATTAACCTTATATCGTTATGTGGGGAGCGGTAGAGATTGAATTTTTTCAGCTTCGTTTTCAGGATTTCATTGAGGCGCCTTCCGCTTCCAGCACCTTTTCGAGGTAGCTGCGTTCCGGCAGCGCCCCTTCAAACTCTACTGTTTCATTGATGATCACTTTGGGTACGGCAGAAACACCGTACTTATTTGATAACTGTGGGAATTCTGAGGCTTCCACCATCTCTCCGCGAATCAGGTCGCTTTCAATTGCCATCTGATGTGCCATCCGCACCGCGCGCGTACAATAGGGGCAAGTTAGCGTGATAAATACCTGAATGTGCACTGGTCGGGATATTTTTTTCAACGCCTCGCGGGTCTGATCCGAAAGTTCTGTTGTTCCGCGAGAAACGTCAATAATGTCTTCGATTAATGTGCTGAATTCATAGCCCGCCGGAATTCCATACACCCGAATACCATAATCTTTCTCACCCTCAACCACGATTGCCGGGATTCTTTCGATGCCATATTTTTCAACTTTGTCCTTGTCCTTGACAAAGTCGTAAATTTCAACCGTTATTTTATCCGACAATGTCACCAATTCATCGAGTAGTTCATGCGTCATTTGACAATATTGACATTCAAATTGTTGGGTAAAAAAAACCAATTTGACCGGCTTGATCATTTTTTCAAATTCTTTGCTTAAATATTTCCGGTCTGCTTCTTTAATATGTGCCATAACACACCTCCACTATTGTTTATTCTAAAACAATTTTGCTGATCACTGTAAAAAGCTCCCATATATTCTATGAGAGCTATCAAATTTTTATAAGCCGGATTTGTGCCAGGCTTATTGAATTGGAAGGTGGGCGATACTGGACTTGAACCAGTGACCTCCGGTATGTGAGACCGGCACTCTAACCACCTGAGCTAATCGCCCGGGAGATTGTGTTTTTAATAAAATAGTCAAAAAAAACTAATCTGTTTAAATCAAAATACAATCTAAATGTATCCCTTTTTCGTGGGCCCAGTAGGACTCGAACCTACGACTAACGGATTATGAGTCCGCTGCTCTACCAACTGAGCTATGAGCCCCCACTTG
>DSAU01000453.1 GCA_011046315.1 bacterium | reverse complement strand
CTATATGGGTCATGAATCGCGATGGTTCCGAAAAAAGGAAGCTAATTTCTAGAGAAGGTTATCTATGTTCAATGCCAGATTGGTAATTAAATTTGAATTCATCGAAGCACAGTGAGTTTGTAGCCACATAATTATAGGTTTTGATCATGATAAAAATTAACTTAGATTTTTTTTCTAAAATATTAAGTAAACACATTATTTGGTTTCTATTTATTTTTTTGATAACAGCCAAATTTGTTTACCCATCTTCAAGTCAGAAAATCGAACTAGCAGGAAATATAATCGATGCTGGTTCCCAAAAACCTTTAGCTAACACTAACATCAAAATCCTAAATCAAAATATAGGTACTATCTCTGATGAGTCAGGCAATTATCGATTTTTTTTGCCGCCAGGAACCTATACCCTCGTTTTCAGCTACATCGGCTATTATTCTCAACAGAAAACCATCACCCTGCTGCCTGGCTCGGAACCGCTTACATTAAACATAGCCCTGAAACCTAAAATTCTTCCCGGTCAAGAAGTATCAATCACAGCACATACAGAAGAGCCTCGACTTACTCGTTTCGAGATTCCGCCGGCGAAATTGGCTACTATTGCCAATCCACTGCCCGATGCATTAATTTCACTAAAAACCCTGCCTGGCGTTTCGTCTGGCAATGATCAAAGCACATTTTATAACGTTCGTGGTGGAAATTATGATGAAAATCTTGTTTACCTGAATGGGGTGGAAATCTATCAGCCCATTCTGGTACGCAAAGGAATTGCTGAAAATCCCTCGCTCGTCAATCCGGATCTCATCCAGAGCATTAACCTGCGCACCGGGGCATTTCCGGTCTGTTATGGCGATAAACTATCTTCAGTGCTGGATATTAGTTACCGTGACCGGGATATAAATAAAATTTCAGGTCGGGCTGAGCTCTCATCGATCAAGACGGGACTGACACTTGAAGGTCCATTCAATGACAAAGGCACCTGGATTTTAGGACTGCGAAGAATTAATTATGGCTATCTTTTCAATGTATTACAGACTACGGGCAATTATAGCCCCGATTTTCGAGATATCCAGTTGGGTGTGAATTATCACCTTAATTCCCGCAATCAACTGAAATTGTTTGGACTTTATGGCAATAGCCGTTTTAAGCTCACACCCAAAGCCTGGGCTTCGGGTTGGCGGTTGGCCAATACCGAAATTCATTACATGGATTTGCGTGGCAGCGAGTCGTTCACCTATCAGGCAACCGCGGTCGGGCTGCAATGGCTGTTTCAGGTTAATGACAAGCTTAGGTGGCAACTCAGCGGAAGTTTGTTTAAGCAGCAGGAGTACGAAGATACGCATGTCGAATATTATGCCATCCTGCCCGTTGACAGCACCCGATGGCAGCCGGATTCAACCCGGGCATCTGATCCCGGTCGGGTTGAGACCTTTGATAATCGGTTACATATTTCGTTGGCAAGATTTCTGTTCAACGGCAGTTATCAATTAAACCCGGCGCATCAAATTAATTGGGGATTGGAGCTAAAGCGATATCGATTTAATGACCGGTTGGAGCAGAAAGTGGAATCAATTCCCAGGATGCCAACCGACCCGGATTCGATGTTTACGAACCGGATCATTCCAGCTACGGGCATTTCGGCTTATGGCGAATATCGCTGGCAGCCCAGAACCTTTGTTTCCATTAACGGCGGCTTGCGATTCACTCGATACGACTTCAACCACGAGCGCTTGTTTATGCCGCGGTTCCAGATGCTATTTCATTTATCAGATAGCACCGATATTTTTCTGGCTGCCGGTCGTTATGCTCAGCCTCCGCTGTACAAAGAGCTACGCGGCCATTCCGCGGAACGAGCATCAGATTTGAGATCGCAAAAAGCGACTCAAGTCACCGCGGGATTGGAACGCCGATGGGGGACAAATATGAGCTTACGCATGGAAGTCTATTACAAATGGCTTCGTGACCTGATTTCTTATGATATCTGGGATGTGCGCCTGGTATATTCGGGTTATAATGATGCTATCGGTTATGTTTACGGTTTGGATGCTCATTTAAGGGGCGACTTTATCCCCGACTGTCTGGCCTGGCTCAGCTATAGCTACATGGTTGCTCGTGAGGATCTGGCTTATGACAATGAAGGCTGGGTGCCCCGACCGTCGGATCAACGCCATTGCATTGCAGCAACGCTGCAGGACAAAATGGTACGTTTTCCCGGTTCCCGAATCCATATTCGCATTCTGATAAGCAGCGGCTTTCCATTTACATATCAACTGGTCAAAAAAAATGAGACCGGCGAGCCAATCGTCATAACCAGTCGCCGCAACGCCTGGCGTGCGCCCGATTACCAACGCTTTGATATCGGTTTTACGCAAAAATTTAGGCTGTTCAATTTGGATATCACATTGCGACAAGAAATATTAAACCTATTTGATCGATATAATGTCCTGGGTTATTCCTGGATCAGCGGCGCCAGAGTCGAACATGGGCTCAGCCGGCGCACCTTTGATGTTGGTATTCAGGTAGAATTTTAAAGTGGAAATTTAGCATGGTCATAAAACCAAAATTATTTTTCTGGATAACAATTATACCAGTTTTAATAAATGTTTTCCCGCTTTCTGCTCAATCCAGTAAAAAATCTGTACAAATAAATCTCAGCGGTATCAACTTTTCCTCATATAATCGGATTAAAAATCATGTTGAGTTCGGATCGGCATTATCGTTCCCGATAGCAAATCGGCTCACATTTAGACATGAAATTGGATATTTTCAATACAAGCACTATTGGAACTCTCGAAGCCTTGAATATCGGGGGACAACTTACACCTCACGAAATGGACAATTATGGAGGAACTTCAGCTTAACTCCGGCTATTTTGGCTCATCCGTATCAACATTTTTACCTGGGTGCTGGAATTGGGATTGACATCATTTATGTCAAAAGAATTCTCTATACTGACTGGCGATCTTTTTGGATCGATCAGGATGATAATGTGATTGAGGTGGGCAAAGAAACTTATGATAAGACGAAAATTTGCTTTGCTGGAAACATTATTGCTGGATGGGAACAGCCAGTCTGGCGAAATTTCTCTGTTTTGATTGAGGGTAAGTATAAAATTGCTTTTGCTGGTGAGGAGTTAACAAATACTAAAGATTCAAAGGTAGGGTTATTTTCTATTGTCTTCGGAAGCAGCTATCGATTTTAAGCGACTAAAACTCTAGCAAAGAATGGCTGATTTTTAAAAACAAATCAGAGGCTGTGTGAATAGATGTTCCGAGTCAAATTAATTGGTATAATTATTCTATTCTTTTTCTATTATGAAATATCCAATTCGCAACCGCTGACATTATACGATTCAATTGAAAGAGCATTAAACTACAATCAAACCATCATGTACGCCATCCAGAAAAATTATCTTTCAACCCAGTCCCAATTAAATTTAGCAGAGTCAGCCTATCGCTTAAAGATGAATTTAAATCTCAATACGCTACAAAACTATTCGCGCTCATTAACCCAGAACATCTATTATGAATCCTGGTCGCAAGTTACCACACCCAATTTTGATTTTGGTTACACCCTTTTAACTCCCTTAGGCAGCAGAACTCATTTAGGATTCGGATACCAGACACAGATTTTTGACTCTCAATCATTTTATAGCTCACCGCAGTTGAATTTCACTTTTCAACAGCCGCTAAGCTGGGCTGGCATGCAATCAGGACACGCCGATATCATCAGGGCGAAAAGAAATTTTGTAACTGCTGGGATGTCTTATCAGTTGCAAAAAGAGGGATTGATCATTGCTGTTATCAATTCTTATTTTCAACTGTGGCAGGCTTTTAGAAATGTGGAGCAGAGTGAGTACGACTTAGAGTCAGCTAAACGAGTCCTGGATATTGCGGAGCTGCGACTGAAAGCGGGGCAATTATCTGAATTTGAGGTGATGAATATTCGGGTTCAATATCAGGTAGCAGAAGATAATTTAGCTGTGGCGCAAAACAGCTTGCAAACTCAGCTAAGAGCATTTTTGTGGTTGTTGGGACATGATTTTAATGCTGAGATTCAATTAACAGCAGAAATTCAGATGGACACTACCAATTTCAATTTAGACTATGCTATCCAAACGGCGCTTCAAAATCGCCTTGAGATCAAGCAACAAGAAATTAGTCTGGAATTGGCTGAGTTAAGCCTGAAACAAATAAACGCTGCTGCTTATCCCACGTTATCGCTTAAAGGTAATTATTCATTTAGTTCTCAATATGATGTATCGTTAGGATCATCGTTTTGGGACTACCCCAATCGCTATTGGAGATTCCAGGCAAACCTATCATTTCCCATTTTAGACGGCGGGGCTCGTTCCAATCAGTTGCAAATCGCTAAATATGCTCTTGATATTACACAAAAAAATCTGAATTTATTTAAAGAGGGTATTGCCATAGCAATTGAAGAAAATTTTCGATCGTTACAATTAAATCAGAACCGAATAAAATCGTTGACATTGAATTTGAAGATCGCTGAAGAGGCCCTAAAAATCGCTGAATTGAGATTCAAGCAGGGGCAAATATCATCCACAGAAATTGAAAATATTCGTCAGCGCTATACCAATGCGCAGCGATCGTTAAATAGCGCCAAAATTTCTTACATCACTCAGAGCGCGCAGTTGGCAAAGGCGATGGGAATTTTGGGAGAGTGGGTGGAGAGACAGAAGGATTAGGTAACTGGGTAATTGGGTAATTAGTCGATCAGGTAATTGGGGAAATCGGGTAAAAAGGATTTGATTGTGAAAACAGTTTTTATCATAATTGGAATAATGTTAATCGTTGGACTGAGCTATCTTTTTTATTTTGGTAGGCAAGCCAGTCATGACGATCCTGTTTATGTTGAATATCATGAAGTCCAAAGAGGACCGTTCATTTCTAGTATATCCAGCACTGGCAAAATTATATCTCGAAAAGTCGAAACGGTGAAGTCAACCAGTTATGGCATTATCCTGGATGCGGGCTATCAAAATCTAAGTGATGTTAAAAAAAATTCAGCTATTGCAAGGATTCGATTGGATGATCGTGAGTTACAGAAAAAACAGCAGCAACTGAAACTGGCAGAGATTGATTTGCAATTGCTTCAAGAACAACGCATTCAGGGAGAAGAGCTGTTTCAGGCAAAAGCTATTTCAGAGAGAGAATTAAAAGAGATGAATATCCGAGAATATAAACAGGGGGTCTATGTCCAGGATATCAAGGAAGAAATGGCAGATAAAGCAATAATCGCCTCGTTTGATGGAGTGATCATGAACAAAAAGTTTAACCACCTTGATCGAGTGTTCAGTGGGACAGAGCTATTCACCTTGATTGATGTTCATGATATTTGTGTGGAGTTGCCGATTTTTCAGCAAGATATAAATAAAGTGATTGTTGGTCAAAATGTTATTTTGACCAGCAATATTTTTAATGGCCAGCGCCAGGGGGTAATAACAGAAATTTCCACTTTAGCAGACCAATCAAGCTCACAAAGCTATCGGCAAAACGCTGCTGTTACATTTAATGTTTATTCTTCCTTAACGATCCTACCAGACGATCAAATTCTGTTTGGATCAAATGTTGATGCCAAAATCATCTTAGCCGAAATAGATAATGCGATGAGTATTCCGTTGGAGACTATTTTATATCGTGACAACGGAAAAATCGTTTACGTTATCGAAAATGAACATGCCATTGAAAAAATTGTTGAGACTGGTCATTACAATGATGATTTTTCGGAAATAATTTCGGGCTTAAGTGAACAAGAAAAAGTCATTACCAGAGGCAATCTGGATGTAGAAAATGGAACAAAAGTCGCTACTCAAAAAACAGCTATTCAGATAAAACAAAGATCAAATCTCACTCCTTTTTTCAGATAAAAAAATTATGAAAGAAATGGTGATTAACTTAAAGCAAGGGATAGCAAGCATACGAATGAATCTGCTGCGCTCATTCCTGGCTATTTTGGGAGTTGTCATCGGCGTGGCGGCGGTGATTACGGTGGTTTCGTTTGGTGAAGGACATCGCCAGCGTATCCAGATTGAAATTGATAAAATTGGCGCTGATGTTTTCTGGATCCAACCGAAACGGACGAGTGTTAGCATCGAAGAAAATGCCAGTGAAAGAAGGTTCACCAGTTATCAGCCTTTGAAATATAGTGATATCGAATGCTTAAAATACTATGGAACAAAAATAAATAAAATCGCTGCCTTTCATAATCTGTTCACCAGTTTATCGCTTAATAGCAAGCCACTAAATTTGAATGTCATTGCTACTGAGCCGTCATACCAGCAAATCATGAAATTGGAGCTGGTTCGAGGGCGATTTTTAAGTGAGAGTGACATCTGTGAAAGTCGAAAAGTATGTGTTATTGAATATTCGGATTATCTAAAAAAATATTTAAGTCAAAGGGACCCGCTATTAAGCTCGGTACTCTTCAGTAACATTAAATTTAAAGTGATCGGTTTATTAAATAAAAAGTCTGAGGGCTTACAGCCGAGTTATCGTGGGAATGTTTACATTCCGATCACAGCATTAAAATATTTTTTTTATGGCGATGCTATTGAAACCATTTATTGTCAAACGGAACGATCGCAAGTAAAGCAAGCATTGAAACAAGCAGAAGAGATTCTGAAAAGCCGTTATAAAGGAGAAGATATTTTTAAAGCGGTGAATGTAGAAAAGTTATTCCAATCAGCCGAAAAAATGACTCGAACGGCCAGTCTGGTCACCGCCGGGATTGCCATGATTTCGCTAATCGTTGGAGGTATTGGAATCATGAACATTATGAT
>DSAU01000433.1 GCA_011046315.1 bacterium | reverse complement strand
GATTGTTAGCGAAAACGGATTGCAGGAAGAAGATGGTAATATTTTCATTTACAGCGATAATGACGATCTTTATCCGAACCTTATGCAATTCGTGCAGGGGATCAGTAAACTGACGTCGATGCGTTATTTCCGGCGCGAGATTATCGAAAGCCTGTTCTTTGAACAATTGGAAGAATTTATTGATTCCGAATTACAGGCTTACAGACCGCAGAAAAAAATTACCCCGATTAAAGACCGCGACGATCTTGAAGCGGATTATCAATTTACACCCGATGGTTATCCGGTGTTTCTGTTCGGTGTAAAGGACGTTGCCAAAGCCCGGCTTGCTGCGATTTGTTGTCTTGAATATCAAAAACAGATTGCCAAATTTCGCAGCTACATAGTGCACGAAGATTTCACTAAAATTCCCAAAAAAGATATTACCCGTTTGACCAGCGCCTGCGATAAGCAATTTGTATCGCTGGAAGATTTTCAGGATAATGCGGTAAAAACTCTTGATCGTGAGAAATGACATAACAAAATAAAAATTTCGAATACAACCTTACGTAAGCTTACAAAATGCGAATAAAGGTAGCACCAAAAATTTTATCCTGGGCGCGCCAAAGAGCCGGTCTTGAAATTGATGCTTTATTAAAAACCTTTCCCAAGATTAGAGAATGGGAGCAGGGTACAGCCCGGCCAACCTTGAAACAGCTTGAAGCGTATGCCAGGAAAACATATCTTCCTGTCGGTGTATTTTTTCTACCAGAACCTCCGCAGGAAGAACTACCTATCCCTGACTTCCGGATTATGGGGGGTAAATCCCAACGTCTGCCAAGTCCGGATTTACTGGACACAATTTACATGTGCCAGCAGCGCCAGGAGTGGTATCGTGATTTTGCCAGAGTCCATAAGCATCAACAGTTTGATTTTATTGGCAGCAAAACTGTTACAGACGATATCATCCACACAGCAAAAGAAATAATAAACACTATTCATTTTAATCTTGACCAGCGCCAACAGCTTCGGACCTGGACGGATGCCTTTCGCCTGTTTGTTGAAAAAGTAGAGGAACAGGGCATCATGGTGATGATCAGCGGTGTGGTTGGCAGCAATAATTATCGTAAACTTGATCCAAAAGAGTTCCGCGGCTTCGTACTGGTGGATAATCTTGCCCCGTTGATATTTATAAATGCCAAGGATACAATTTCTGCAAAAATCTTTACCCTTGCACATGAACTGGTGCATCTTTGGTTAGGAGAAAGTGGTGTTTCAGATATGCTGATGGACAGGATCCCAGACAAAGAAACTGAACGCTGGTGCAACCAGATTGCCGCCGAAATGCTTGTACCTTTGGAAAGTATAAGTGCTGAATACGGTGCGAATAGAGATCTGCTACAGGAAATACAACGATTGGCACAGCATTACAAAGTAAGCACATTGGTGGTGCTGCGACGTATTTTAGACATGGGTGCGATTTCCGAAGAAATTTTTTGGAATACCTGGAATGAAGAATTCGATCGTTTGATTAAACTTGAAAGTCGTTCCGGTAACGGGGGTGATTTTTACCGGACTTTGGGAGTGCGTATCAGCAAGCGTTTTGCACGGGCGTTAGTAATTAGCACGCTTGAAGGTCAAACCTTGTTTCGGGATGCATATCGAATGTTAGGTATTAAAAAAAACTCCACTTTTAATGAAATCGCACATCAGTTTGGATTATGATGATGACGTATTTACTGGACGCCAATGTCTTTATTCAAGCAAAAAACCTTCATTATGGCTTGGATTTTTGTCCCGCTTTTTGGGACTGGCTAATTGAGAACAACCGATCCGGTATAGTCTTTAGCATCGAAAAAGTGGGGGATGAGCTGGAAGCAGGGAATGATGCGCTGGCTGACTGGGCTGTTGAGAGAGGCACTGATTTTTTCCTGACTCCGGACACTCGTACAGCGGGACAATTTGAACGGGTGAGTAATTGGGCTACCAGCCAGAATTATGAGCCGGCAGCGGTGAGCACGTTCCTTCAGGTTGGAGATTATTATCTCATTACGCACGCTCTGGCACATGGCTTTACTTTAATTACCCATGAAGTGCCTGCCAATACCACAAAGAAGATAAAAATCCCCAATGCCTGTATCGGTTTAGGGATAAAATTTATGTCGCCCTATGAAATGCTGCGCCGTGAAAAAGCACGGTTTGTACTGGGCAGGATTAAGGGAGAAAAAAGTGAAGAAGCGTTACGATAAATACAAACCCAGCGGCATTGAGTGGATCGGTGAGATTCCGGAACATTGGGATATTGAGAAATTGAGATATATTGGAAAGTTTACATCAAGTGGTATAGATAAAAAAATTAAAGACGATGAGCCTATTGTTAAAATTATTAATTACACAGATGTATATGGAAATTCATCATTAGTTCTTAATTCTGATATAAACTATATGGAAGTTTCTTGTCCAGAACAAAAACGCATGGATCATCAAGTTATTAAAGGCGATTTGATTTTTACACCAAGTTCCGAAACAATAGTTGATATTGGATTATCAGCGTTAGTGGATGAAAAATTAGAAAATACTGCATATAGTTATCACGTTTTACGATTTAGATTTGAAAAAGAAACTGACCATACTTTTAAAAAGTTTCTGTGTAATAACTACTTTGTCTTAAATCAATTTTCAGCTAACGCAAAGGGAACTACACGGCAAATTTTGAATCGGGAAAATTTCAATAGTACATTAGTAATTCTCCCTCCCAAACCTGAGCAATCCGCCATAGCCAATTACCTGGACGACAAAACCGCAGAGATTGACACGCTGATTGAGAAAAAGAAAAAACTGATTGAACTCCTTAAAGAAGAACGCACGGTGGTAATTAACCAGGCTGTTACACGCGGCATTAACCCCAACGTTAAACTAAAAGAGAGCGGCATAGAATGGCTGGGACAAATCCCCGAATATTGGGAAGTGAAGAAGTTGAAGTATGTTTTCCAATTAAGCAGAGGTTTTGATTTATCTTCGAATAATTTTAAATCCGGTGCATTTCCTGTTTATGGATCAAATGGGATTATTGGTTATCACAATAAATCTACAACAAAAGGACCCGGAATCACTGTTGGCAGAAGCGGCAGTGTTGGTGAAGTTAATTATGTTGAAACTGATTTTTGGGCACACAATACTTGTCTGTATGTTTATAAAAATTTTGATAACGATTTAAAATATATCTTCTACTTTCTGAAAGTGTTTGATTTAAAGTCTTTAAGTTCTGGTAGTGCCGTCGGAACTCTGAATAGAAATTATATCCACTCTGAAATAATTGCGTTACCACCAGCACTCGAACAACACCAAATTATCCAACACATCGAAACCGAAACCAAACGAATAGACAGCACAATAACCAATATAGAAAAAGAGATAGAACTGCTGGCAGAATATCGCACAGCGCTTATTTCAGAAGTCGTTACAGGAAAAATCAAGGTGATATAAATGGCAAAAAATTTGACCACATCGGCCATCGACCGGAAAAATATTTTAAACAATCAATATGCCATTGAGCCTATCAGGCAGGAAATCGGACTTTCGGGACTGCTGTACCTGAATGAGTACCGTTTCACCATGCAGCAAACGGCTGATTTTTATGAGGTCGATTTGCGAACCGTTGAACGTTATGTGGCGAAGCATCGGGACGAACTTGAAGAAAACGGATTTGTGGTTTTACGGGGCAACAGTTTAAAAAAATTCAAGTTATGGCTGAAAGAACAAGATGTGCCCGACATTGATGTCGGTCACAAGATAGTAAATTTATCCCTCTTTAATTTTCGTGCGTTTCTCAACCTGGGCATGCTCCTGGTTGAGAGTGAGAAAGCCCGTGTGCTGCGCAGTGTAATTCTTGATATTGTCCTGGACACCATCAATCAACGAACCGGCGGCGGCACCAAGTACATCAACCAGCGGGATGAAGATTTTGTGATCAATTATCTGCGTGGTGAAGATTACCGGAGAGAATTTACGGATGCCCTGCGGGACTATGTGAATATGGGTAAAGCCAAATACCCCATCTATACGGATAAAATCTACAAGAGTATTTTCAAAGAAAATTCACAGGAATACCGGCAGATTCTGAAACTGCACGACAAAGAAAATGTGCGTGACACCATGCTTTGAAGACGGCAATAAACGAATATCCATTTCTATTGGCGCTCAGTTTTTATTATTGAATGGTTACTTGTATTGTTCTCAAAAATTTATTCAGGAAATGGAGAATATCAGCTATCATGTAGCTGCAGGTAAAATAGACAAAGAATTATTATCTGAAATCATAGGTTCAATCATTAATGAACCGGAATTTTCTGAAGAAGGGAAAAAATATTACAAAGAAACAATGCTGTTTCCACGATTTCACCAGTTGGATGTGGTGAGAAAACTCATTGCCCACGCTAAAGCAGAGGGCAGCGGACAAAGATATTTAATTGAGCATTCTGCCGGCAGCGGCAAAAGCAATTCGATTGCCTGGCTCGCTTATCGGTTGTCTTCGCTGTACGATGCTTTTGATAAAAAGATTTTTGATTCGGTAATTGTAATCACCGATAGAAACGTACTCGATCAGCAACTGCAAAATACAATCTATCAGTTTGAGCACAAATCCGGCGTTGTTCAAAGAATCGACATTGATTCAAAACAATTGGCTGATTCTATCACCAGCGGAATAAGCATCATCATTACCACGCTGCAAAAATTTCCGTTTGCATTAAATCATTTGGCAGAAATACCCAACAGAAATTATGCTGTAATAATAGACGAAGCCCACAGCAGCCAGGGTGGCGAAGCCAGCCGAAAAATGACCGAAACTTTAGTCGAAAAGAATGTTTCGCTGGAAGAATCAGAGAAAATCGAAAGCGAAATTGAAGCCGGTGTTCAGGATGAAGACGATTATATTCGGGAAGTCATTCAGAAAAGAGGACCGCAAAAGAATATCAGTCTGTTTGCTTTTACCGCAACACCCAAAGCAAAAACATTAGAAGTTTTCGGAACTCAAGACGTAGAAGGAAAACCAAAACCATTTCATCTTTATTCCATGCGTCAGGCAATTGAAGAAGGATTTATCATTGATGTGTTGAAAAACTATATAACATACGAAACTTACTACAGATTTAACAAAACCATTGAAGACGACCCGTTATTAAATAAAAAGAAAGCGGTCAAAGCGATTGGCAGATTTGCTTCACTGCACCCGACCAATCTTGCCCAAAAGACGGAAGTGATGGTGGAGCATTTCCGCCAGGTTACGATGAAGAAGATCGGCGGCAAGGCAAAAGCGATGGTGGTAACCGCATCCCGAAAACATGCGCTAAAATTCTATCTGGAATTTAAAGAGTACATCAAAGAGAAAGGTTATAAAAATATTCGACCGTTGGTTGCGTTTTCAGGTACATTGATTGATGACATTTTTCCCGAAGGAGTTACCGAAGCACAGTTAAATAAGTTTGGTGAAAAGGAACTACCGGATAAATTTGCTACAGCAGAATACCAGGTACTATTAGTGGCTGATAAATATCAGTATGGTTTCGATCAACCTTTATTGCATACAATGTTTGTCGATAAAAAACTTTCCGGCGTTAAAGCGGTTCAAACATTATCCCGTTTGAACAGGACCTGTCCCGGTAAAGAAGAAACATTTGTTTTAGATTTTGCCAATGACCGGCAGACAATCATCGATTCATTTCAGCCTTATTACGAAATGACAATGATGAGCGAAACCACCTATCCGAATCATCTTTATGATCTAAAAGGCAAAACAGATTCAGCGCAAGTTTATTTCCAATCAGAAGTCGATGCATTTTCAAAAATATTCTATAAACCGGGCAGCGCATCGGTAAGAGATCAAGGCAAGTTGTACGCTTTTATCGACCCGGCGGTTGATCGTTTCAAACAATTGGATGAAGCAAAACAAGACGATTTCAAAAAATCGCTGACTTCGTTCGTTCGGCTCTATTCTTTCCTTTCGCAAATTTTACCTTTTCAAGATGTTGATCTTGAAAAATTATATTCATACAGTAGATTTTTGTTAACAAAACTTCCCAAAGTGGATTACACCGAACGATTGAAGCTGGATAATGAAGTAGCCCTGGAATATTATCGGTTGCAAAAAATTGCTGAAGGTGATTTGGTTTTGCAAATCCAGCGCAAACATGATCTTGATCCCGTTACCGAAGCGGGAATTAGCCGAGAAAAAGAGGAGAAAGATAAACTCTCAAATATTATCAATCTTCTTAATGAAAAATATGGTTTCGATTTTACAGACCAGGATCGGCTATATTTTGAACAGATCGAACAGGCGCTTTACGAAAATGATGACTTAAAAATTCGGGCAAGAAATAATCCTATCGAAAACTTTAAATACGCTTTTGATGAAGTCTTTATTCAAACACTGATCGACCGCATGGATGCAAACGCTGAAATATTTGATAAAATAATGGTGAACTCTGAATTCAAAGATGATGTGAAAAATTGGTTAACCAAGAAAATTTATGAACGCTTTAAAAAAGAATAATCAAATTGTTTCAAAAAAAATTGATATAGCCCTTGGCCGCACTTGACGGCCGGGGTTGTGCAAGCCTTATTGACAGTGAAAACTGGTATTGCTGATTTGGCAACAGAACGTAACCCACCAATCGTATCGCGCATCAAAACAAGACGAAAATGACCTTGAGGTTAATATACAAGTCTACGCCTATTTGAAATTGTGGTGAACTTGGGTTAAAAATCAATGGGAGACGTACGCCTTGATTGTATTTATTTAAAATTCTATTTGCTTTTAACAAAAGTATATTCTATAT
>DSAU01000414.1 GCA_011046315.1 bacterium | reverse complement strand
TATGGTTTATGGGGTTGTGTGGCGCGATAGCTGGGTGTCGTGCTTTTTTTTATGTGAAATTAATGTCAGAAAAAGACACAATTCAATAATCGCTTGCCAGAGTTTAGTTATTCCCATTAAAATCTCATTCTGATGCAAGCTAAAATCAAATTGACCATCAATTGGAGGGGCTATGGTACCATTTGACACAATTTTCGTGCCGCTTTCAGCAGCGCTCGGGCTTTCTCTGACTGTGGAACGTATTTTAGAATTGGGAAAGAACCTTTTAGAGAGAGTGATCGGAAAAAAGAGGGGGCGAACAATTCCCAGCGACGCCAAATATGAGCAAGCTCTCAAAAAATTAGAACAGGCATATATTCGTGATCGCATTGGGCGCGAGGTTGAAAAAAAATTAAAACAATCCCAAAAACAACATCAAAAACTGATTCAGGAAATTAATAAAGAGCGGAGTCGAAAAACACCTGATCTCGAAAAGATCAAGGGAATAAGGGCAAAATTAAAAGAATTGGAACAGGACGGCGAATGGGACGAAGAAGTTCCTGCCTCGACAGTACTGGTGGAGCCAGCGACCGACCCTGACGAAGGCGACAAGATGAAGGTGTTTATCCTGCAAGCGTTGGGTTTGGCTATTGGAATTGTTGCCGCCCATTATTCCGGCATTCGTTTGTTTTCCAGTTTCCTGACGGCTCTGGGCCAGCCTGAACTGCCGCCATCAGTAGATTTTATTTTAACCGGTCTGTTAATCGGCGGCGGCAGCGGTCCGATGCATGTTTTGGTGAAATTTATTACCCAACACAAAATAACAACGACTGAGGTTGAAAGCTCTGAGGAAGAAGAAGCTCAAGCCAAATTAGCAGCTATTAAAAAAGCTGAGCTAGTGACTGCCATGCCAATATCGCCCTCAAAAGAGCAGTGGATCGATATTCCGTACTCCGGAGGGGTGGATCGCAGCTTGTTGGAAGGTGTACACCTGCGGGAGAAAAATCCTGAATTGATAATCTTCCATCACACGGGCATGCACAACAAAACCCGATTTGAAGATGTTGTCAGGGTCATCAAAGATAAAACCGATTCGGCTGGCAACCACTGGTTAACCGGCTACAATTGTGTTGTATCGGCGGAAGGAAAAATCCATCCGTTTTGCCGTTGGGATCGCTATGGAAATCACACTGCCGGCTGCAATATGCAGTCGCTGGGGATTGCCCTCAACGGAAATTTTGAAACTGACCCGCGAGTGCCGGGCGCCAATTCTGATGAGCGTTTTGGTGCCACCAGACCCGGTGAACTTCAGCTTAAAAATGCCGCCCGGGTGATTACGTTGTGGTGCTTTTTATATGACATTGAGCCTGATTTTAAACGGAAGATTATGCCGCACAGCGCGTTTTCGAGTAAAAGCTGTCCCGGTTCCGTTTTCCCCTATGCCGAATTTAAACGGTGGATAGACTATTTTTACAAGACCTGGCGTCAGTCGGATTATGTGAGAGAACAGATCGAAATCTACAAACTGAAACCATTTTTGTATGTTGAGCAAGGAAAGGAGGCTTAATCATGGATGTTTTGCTTGATATCACGGTTTTATTTGCTTTAGCGTTGGCGCTGTGTTTTTTGGTCGAACGCTTTATGGAAATAGTAAAGTCGCTTTATGATCTTCTGGACAGCCGCTTTGATTGGTTTAAATATTGGACAAAAAAAACTTATCGTATCAGAAACACGTTGGAAAACAGACTGCGGATTGTTGAATATGCCGGCAAGCGAAATACAGCCATCGTTTTAAACAAATTCAAAGAAAAATTGATGAATGAAGCGGAACCTTCCGAGGGCGAGGTTCCGGTACTTTCCGGAGACCTGGTGCGCGCGGTGACCATTAAAGCTTACAGTAAAATCATCGGAATTACCGCCGGAATATTGCTGGCTTTCTGGATGAAAGTCGATCTGTTTGATGTTTTCCAAAGCGCAATGAGCGATTCTTCGCTGTGGATTGTCAATATCAAATCGCAATCGTGGAGAATTGTAATTTCCGGGGCGATTATCGGACTGGGGACTGATCCGTTGCATAAATTTATCAGAACCATTGAGAATCGAAGAGAAAAAAAGGAACAGCGAGAAAAAGTGCAAACAAAAAAAGAGGTGGCATCATGATCAGTTATGATTTGATCCTATCCGGCGGAATCGCGATCACAGCAATTATCATTTTTCTGCTTTTTCAAATGAGTGGATTACCCAGAAGCGGTCGCCGCAGCATTTTATTCGTCATCGGTTCAGCTGCCGCTGTTTTGGGAATTTCTCTGTTTAAACAACATCGACTGAAATTACTGGATCAGGAATTAAAAGAACGAGAAAATCGATTAAAACAACGCGAGGAAAATTTAACGCAGCTTAAAGCTGATTATCAGAGATCAGAGACAGAGCTAAATGTTTTGAAGGCAAACCTGGAGCAACAGTTGAGTGCCTACAGAAAAATCATGCTTCAAATTAAAGCGGAAAACCAGCAGGAAAAAAAGCGCATCGATCAATTATCCGGCGAAGACCTTCATAATGAATTTTTGGCGGTTTTTGGTGAGTAAATATTAAAACCTTACTTACTGGTGGAATTTGAAACTGCTGAAGCAGTTTATAAATTGCTTTTTCTGTTCAGCTAACACCATGATGAATCATGGTGTTTATTCAAACTACATTGTTGAACAAACACCACAATTTATTGTGGTGCAAGGTAGATCAATATATAGAGATGAACCGCTTCAGCGGTTTTTCTACCCATGACTGAGGTTATACAGTAAATTAGAGTTCTGCAAAATGGGCTAATTTTTAAATATTGCTGTCATGCCTGCGTATGCAGGCATCTCATAACTTCATTATAATTAACAACAAGGAGACTCCTGAATTCGCAGGAGTGTCATCTTTTAACCACTTGTTTGTCTATTTTGCAGGACGCTAACAGTAAATATTAGCGGAGGATGCTATGAATTTTCATCGAGCAATTTTAATTTTTGTGACAATCTTTTGTTGGGCAATCGGTAGTGAAAATCTGTCGGCTCAAGATTATCCCCAGTGCCAAGTCATTAAAAAATATCCAAACGGCAGCTATGTCGTGCAAATCGGTGACCAGCAAATGTTAGCAATCACTCAAAATATGGAAAAAAAAATGCTGCAGCTCAACCGGAATATGATGGACGCGGAGCGAACCATATTGTTGAAGGATTCATTGCTTTCAAATTTCTATCGAACTGTTGCCTGGTACGATACCACAATTCATAATATGAAGGCATATATTACCGAGCTAGAGGAAATTCTAAATGGTTACAAAGGATTGTTACGCGATTACAAAAAGATGAAGACACCATGGTTAACGGCAAGTTGGGGCATTGGCGCTACCAGTCAAGATTACAAACCTTCAGTGTTGATGGGGCTTGGAATTCGAAATTTGATGATTTCTGGTTTTATGCAGGAACGAAATTCCGGATTATTGGTGGGGACAAAATTTAGATTGTTTTGATCAGATGAGATTTATCAACAATTGTCAGGCCAGGATAGGTTGAATAATAGCGCAAGCCAGCTTGAAGATCTGCAAAAATTTATTGAGTTGTGACGTTGAAAATTATCTGTGATTACGAGGTTTGAAGTGAACGAGGACGGTGATTTTCTAATCAAACGTTTTTTCTCGGGTGACCGCAGAGCAATCGCCCGGTTAATCACGTTAGTAGAAAATGAGGACGCAAATGCGGAGCGATTGTTGGACAGTGTCTTTCACCGGACCGGGATTGCCTATAGAATCGGTGTGACCGGACCACCTGGCGCCGGGAAAAGTACCTTAGTTGATCAAATGGCTAAACAGTTCAGAAAAAGTGGAAAGACCGTCGGAATCGTTGCGGTTGATCCTAGCAGCCCGTTTACCGGCGGTGCGCTATTGGGAGACCGGGTCCGAATGAGTGATTTGTCCATTGATCCCGGCGTGTTTATCAGAAGTATGGCGACCCGGGGCAGCCGGGGAGGACTTGCCAGAAGAACCCAGGAAGTCGCGGATTTACTGGATGCCTTTGGAATGGATGTGGTTATCTTTGAGACTGTGGGCGTGGGCCAGTCTGAGCTGGATGTTGTTGAGGCGGCTGATACAACGGTGGTGGTTTTGGTGCCGGAGTCCGGAGATTCAATTCAGGCAATGAAAGCCGGCTTAATGGAAATTGGCGATGTTTTTGTGATCAATAAATCAGATCGGGAAGGCGCCGAACGCACATTTACCGAAGTGGGGTATGTTCTCGAATTAAAAAATAACCGGGAAGCTTGGACTCCACCAGTGCTGCAAACAGTCGCCAGTTTGGGACAGGGGATTGACGAGTTAATCGATAGCCTGAATCAGCACCGCGAGTACCAGAAGCAAACTGATCAGCGTCAGCGCAAACAAAAACAGCGAATTGAAAAATATGTGCGGCAAATTATTCAGGAAAAATTGGTTGCCAAATTTTGGCAGTCTACCCAGGAGCAAAAATTGTCAACGCTGGTTGAGCAAATATTAACAAAAATGGATTCGCCCTATCGATTAAGTGAGAAGGTTATCCTTGAATTCTGTGAAAATATGAATAATGCAGATTGAACAATCCCAGTCGGCGAAAACAAATTCCACATTTAAATGGCTGAAAAATAATTTTTATCCGTAGGTGGAACCGCAGAAGACTGTTGCCATCGCTTTATTTGTAAAAAATTTTAAAAATTGAAGGCTTGATTTAAAAAATTTATCATCTGGCAAACAATCAGGTTAACAAGCGATGGCATCAGTCTATATCTAATAAACCAGGTTTCTCCAAGAAACCTGGTTTATAAACCAAAGACTGAGGCATTACTCTTATCCGGAAAATCTGCTTGATTTTAACAAACAAAGTTGTTAATATTCTTAACAAAAACCGGTTCACATAAATTAGGGAAAATTTAATAATGAAAAATATTATTTTTGATCTGGGTCAGGTTCTTGTCCAGGTGCTCTTTCATGATTTTAGAATTAAATTTGCTGAGGCTTTCAACACCAATGTAGACATATTGGCTGAAGAAACCGTTGATGGCGCGCATATCGATTTTATGGTTGGGAAAATATCTCCCGATGAATTTCATCGAATGACTTGTGAAAGGTTTCATCATTTCATTTCGCTGCACGATTTTAAAAAATTATGGTTGGGAATGTTGGGTGGAAAAGTTGAGGGAACCGACGAAATTGTAGCCGGGTTGAGACGGAAAGGCCATCATCTCCATCTATTATCCAATGTTGACCAGTGGCATTTTGAATTTTGTCAAAATAATTTTCCGGTATTAAAGCATTTTGAAAAAAAATTTGTATCTTATCAGATGAAATTGAAAAAACCAGACCAGGAAATTTATGAGCAGGTGGTTTCTGAATTGAAGGCGTCAGCGGATGAATGTTTGTTCATTGATGATAAACAAGAAAACGTTGTCGCGGCTCAAACAGTGGGAATGGATGCGATACAATTCAGTGATGCTTTTCAATTGAAAACTGTCTTAAATCGGAAAGGAATAATATTCTAATTCGGTTTGTTCCGCGAAAATAGTGATGGTTATTTTTTCTGATTATTCGGATTCAAGGTTAAAATTCGCGCTTGTTGGTTGTTTGTTCGTGGATTGTGATTCGCCGCTTCTGTTCCCGGTTGTTGGGTTTTTGTTTCAGGCGCTTTGACCACTTCAATTCGGATCGGAGTGCCGTTCATTGTAAATTCAGCGCCGCGGATTTGATCGTTATCCAGAATCCATATTGTGGTCACAACCGGAACCTGTAAGATCAACAGTTTCACCCGCCACCAGCCAGGTTTGACGTCAGGGTAAATTTTTTCAACCCGAGCAAAAATGGCCGGGCGATCTTCGATATAAATTAGAATAATATCGTTTTCAATAATTGATTTTCGTTTTTGCTTCATCGCCATAAGTAGTTTATTCAACATTTCAAATTTGCTGGTTAACATACGAAAAATAATTGAAGTTTTCAAGATAAATTTTTGCAGATCGGCTCGTTCAGCGATTTATTTTATTACAGCTCAAAATAAATATTGCAAAAAGTAACCATCGGTTGGAGTTGAGATGTTCGTTAAATATTCTAAAGCCTCGCCAGTTTTGTTAATAATGTCCTTTTTGATAATTGTCATTCCATTGTTTGCTCAGTATGACAATGATTCCAGGACCGACCGATCGGTTCAAAAAGCGAATCAGCGTGTCGTGTCCCCTTCAAAATCTTCAGAGGATGATCAGTCTTTTTATCGGATAACAGAAACTAAATGGCCCAAGATTCAATTTTGGGGTGTTTACAGCGCAATGGTGGTATGGGTGGCTTTTATTTTCGGACTTCTCTCTTTTTTGATCGGCCACTATGCCGGCGCAAGACTCGCCAAGGCAAAGATATGGGCGGCGATTATCATCGCTACCGTAGTCGCGGTGTTAAGTCGGGCGATATCGGTGCAGTTGAGAACGTTTCTGCAAACTTTGCTTGTACATTTGGTCGGTGATGAAACAGCAGCATCAATAGCTGATTTAATCGTGTATGTTTTTTGGACGTTGTATATCGCCGGCGTTGCGGTGTACTTGTATGAAACCTTTACCGTCACTGCAAAAGAAGCTTATCCGCCGAGAGGATAAAAAGCAATTTGTGCTTCTGGTAATAATTTCAATTGAAATTGGGTGATAAATTCAAGCGGCAGCTCAGTTTTTTGGTTCTAATTTTTTTTTTGCTAATAAATATTAATTTTGACAATTGCTGTTAGCAAAAAAATCATAAAAAAAACAGTTAAATAAAAGTATGTTTCCAACTTCAAGTTTCAAATATGGCAACT
>DSAU01000077.1 GCA_011046315.1 bacterium | reverse complement strand
GAATAAGCCTGCACTCGACGGTTTTCAGCCAGGAAATTTATCCCCGTCGCGAAAGCCAAACCGAAAAAGACGATTACGAAAAGATGAAACTTGATTTTACTTTTTCAGCACAGGCATTCGAAAAAATAATCGATCCTCAAACTTACATTGTTGGTCCCGGAGATGTGTTTTTAATCAATATTTCTGATGAACCCGATTTAGTTTTTCCATCGCAGGTCACGCCGGAAGGGAAATTGGTGATTCAAACCATCGGCACCTATCAGGTCGCAGGAAAAACATTGGAACAGGTGCAGCAATTGGCGCTTCAGGAGGGCGAAAAAAAATACAAACTGAAAAAAATTTTTGCTAATTTAGCAGAGCTGCGCCGTCTGCGGGTTCATGTTGTCGGTGAGATTGAATCGCCCGGTATTTATGTGGCGTATCCGGTAGACCGGGTTTCGATGTTACTTGAATATGCCGGTGCTTTTACAGACTGGGCAGACCAACGCCGCATCGAGATCAAACATGTTGACGGTTCAATTGATACGCTGAATTTTTACAACTATCAAAAGCTGGGGCGATTGGATCAAAACATTTTCGTCCAAAACGGCGACGTTATCTATGTTCCGAGAATCGAAACATCGGGATCAACTGTGATCTTGGAGGGATTTGTCAATCAACCCGGCGTCCACCCAATCACTCCGGGTGAAACTTTGAACGGTTTCATCTCTCGGGTTAAAGGCTTCAATCGCGGTTATGATCCTACCCAGGTACAAGTGGTGCGGCAAACGACCGATGGGCAGGAGATCAATACCGTGGTTGACCTGATGAATCCGACCTCAGATGATTCACAAACTGCTTTCCAATTGCAAAACGGTGATAAAATATTTATCCCATCGCGTACCAACAAAGTTTACGTTCACGGAGCAGTGAACCTTCCGGGTGGATATGCTTACATGGCCGGTTACAGAGCAAAAGATTATGTCGGATTAGCCGGCGGAACCATGGAAATGGGAAATATCAATAAAATTAAAGTGGTTCACCGTCGCGATAACTCAGCAGAGTACGGACCCGATGTGATCGTCGAATGCGGCGATATGATCTTTGTCCCAAAGCCGCTTCGCCGGAATTTTATCGAGTATTTGCAGATCGTTACCAGCATTGCCACTCTGTTTTTAGCGTATCGCGCGGCTCAACGTTAGTCAATCAACAACCTATCATGTTAACAAGGTTAATGTTAATGCAGACAAAAAAAATTACGACATTGGATTATCTGTCAGTTCTCATCAAATGGCGCAAAGCAATCATTATCAATGGTTTTATTATCTGCCTGATTGTTGCCGCGATCACTTTAATTGTTCCCAAATGGTACACCGCGTCCACCACCATTCTGCCGCCTTCCGCCGATAGCTCGGATCTCGGACTGTCATCGCTGCTATCGAAGGCGCCGCTCGGAGGTTTGGGAATGGGGCTGGGAATGGTTTCTGAGGAAACCAATACTTTCCTTGCGATTCTGAACAGCCGAACTGTTATGGAAATTGTAATCAAAAATTTTGGTTTGATCGAACGGTTCAACGAAAAGAACATCGAAGACGCCATCAAAACGCTGCGAAGCCGCGTAAAGGTCAAGGTGAACGATGAAGGGACGCTAACCCTGTCGATGAAAATTAAAACCCCGTTTTTCGCCGGAAAAAGCAAAGAGCGCGAGGCTGCTGGATTGGCGAAAGATATCGCCGACTTTTTTATCGAACAGCTCGATCAAATCAATCGCGAACTTAAAACCAACCGGGCGCACAACTCGAGAATTTTCATCGAACGCCGCTATTTCCAAAATCTGGCGGATTTAAAAAAAGCAGAAGAGGATTTTCAACAATTTCAAAATAAATACGGCGCAATTGCTCTGCCGGAACAGGTTCACGCCGGAATTACGGCAGCGGCAGAATTAAAAGCTCAGATCATCAAAAAAGAGGTCGAGCTTGATGTAAAGAAAAAATATCTAAGCGACAGCCACGCCGAAGTGATAAGGACGCGCACCGAATTAATGACACTTGAGAACAAATATAATGAATTTAGATACGGTTCAAATCTGGATCGCGGCGATTCAATCGAAGCAAACGTCATTGATCTGTTCCCCCCGTTTTCCGAAGTTCCCGAACTGGGTATCCAATACGCCCGATTGTTTCGCGAAGTTAAACTTCAGGAAACCTTACTGGAATTCATTCTCCCACAATATGAACAGGCAAAAATTCAGGAAGCCAAGGACACGCCAACAGTCCAGGTTTTAGATAAAGCGGTGGCGCCAGTTAAACGATCCAGTCCGAAACGGATGTTGTTGGTGCTTGCCGCCGGATTAATCAGTGTGATTTTCTTTATCATGGTTGCTTATGTGGTGGTCAACATGGAATATCTCAAACAGACCGACTACGATCGCTATCAGCGGATTCAAAAATTGTTAATTGACATCAAACCCAACCGATGGTTCAAATAAAAAAGCATCATGGCAAATACCGACAACCAGCTATTCATTAACAGCCAGATAAAGCGCACCGCCAAAGATTCGCTGATCTATTTGCCTGCCATGGTAATTCCGGCCATTACTGGGATCTTGCTGATCCGGGTTTTTACCACTATTTTTTCTCCTCAAGAATACGGCCATTATCAAGTTACCTTATCCACCTTCGGATTAATTCGCGTTTTCAGCATGGTGTGGCTGGCAACTAGCGTTACCCGTTTTTTTTTAAAATACAAGCTTGATGGATCTACAGGGTTGTTTTTTTCAACACTGTTTATTTGTGGGTTGTTTAGCGCCATTGGGATGGCTGGTTTCAGCTTCGGTGTAAATTTTTTTATCTTTAAAAGCAAATTATCGCCGGCGCTGTTTTCGCTGATCAATTTGGCGATCGCGGCTTCAATTTTTAGTACGATTTTTGAAATACTTGTCATGATATTTCGTGCCGGATTGGAGCCTAAAAAGTACTCGTTGTTTTGGATACTATTTTCTGTTGGCAAACCCGTTGTTGGGATTGCTCTGATCTTATTATTCAACTTTCGCGTCTCAGCCATTTTTTGGGGATTCCTGATTGTCCCGCTGGCGCTGGACCTGATTCTGTTTTTCAAGTTAGATTTGATAAATCAGGTTCGAATACGAAATTTTTCGAAACCTCTGTTCAGTCAAATCGCCCGTTATGGCGTTCCTTTTACATTTTCATTGTTCGCATTCTGGGTGTTGTCGCTTTCGGACCGCTACCTGATCGAATTCTTTCGCGGTAGCGCTGAAGTCGGATATTATTCAGTGGGTTATATCATTTCTGAAAAAATGTTAAATTTCATTTACACCATTTTAATGCTCGCTGCCTATCCGATCATTGTCGATAATTGGGAGAAATACGGCGATCGGGAAAGCCAGCGGTTGATCACAGAATTGAGCCGATACTATTTTATCATTTGTACTCCCATCTTGGCCTTGTTAGTTGTGATTCCGGAACAGATGTTAAAAATATTTTCCAGCGCCAAATTTGTCGCCGGTGCACGCGTGTTGCCGCTGATCGCGATCGGTGTGTTTTTAAACGGCGTCTGTCAATATGTTTTAAAGGGGTTTGAATTGCACAAAAGGAGTCTCAATGTCGCCAAACTGGCGTTGATCGCTGGCATCATCAATGTCGGACTGAACATCATTTTAATTCCCCGTTTTGGTTATATCGGTGCCGGAATCTCCATGGCATCGGCTTATACTGTATATTTTATGCTGTCAGTTTATCTGGTTAGAGCAGAAATGGCATGGATTCCACCTTATCGTTCGATTTTTAACAACCTCATTTCTGCCATCATTCTGACATCGTTTTTGATGATTTCAACGAAATTCATCGACCATCAATTATTAATTATATTTTTGATAATCCCGATTGGGATATTGATCTACTATTTTTCTCTGCTTGCACTCAACGAAATCAAAAAGCAGGAAATTGACCAGGGATTGAAATTTATCCACAAGCTTTTTAAGGTCTGAAAATGCTCGCAACACCATTAGAACATGATATTGATTTACGAAAATTTTTGATCTGGATCGCGGTCGCTGAAACAATTATGCTTGCGTTGCTGCTTCGATCCGAAAGCGTTAGCTTTGGATTTTTTCTGCTGCTGTTCGTACCGTTTTTTATTTACCTCTATCCGGAGTTCGGTTTCGGTATTGCGCTCACCGGCAACATCCTGCTAAAAGTGGTTTTTGATTATGTTCAGGTTGGTATCCCGTACCCACAACTTATTGCCTACTTTTTACTGATTTCGATGGGAGTATTTTTTTATTGGCATAAACAATCGTTGAACATGGTGGTGTTGACATCGCTGCTGTTCCGGCTAATGTTATTGATTACAGCAGTGATGCTATTCGGTCTTCTCTACTCCACAAACCGGAGCTACGGCATTTACAAAATCACATTCTACTTCATTTACAACTTCACCATGTTTATGGTGGCGTCGTTGTACTATAAAGATTTCCGGGGTATCGAAAAGCTACTCAGTTTCGCTTTTTTATTGGGCTTGTTACTTGCGGTCATTAGCTTTGTCATTAAAACCGATACAATCTATGCATTCGCCCGGTTTCGTCCATCCGATAGCGTTAATCCGATTTTTTTAGCGCGCAGCCTTGGCGTGTCCATTCTGTGTAGTTTCTTTTTTCTGTCAAAATTTAAACGATCGCTACCTAAAATTTTGTTGCTGCTCTCGTACGGCTTGTTGTTGTCGCCCATCATCTGGTCTGGTTCGCGCGCGCCGTTTCTCGGTTTATTCTTTGCAGCGATCATATTTTATCTGCTGCAACCGTCACAAACCACCAGGCGAAAAATGTGGGTGAGTTTTATCTGTATAATATGCGTTGTGTTGTTTATGCTGTATTCCGCCAGTCAGGTAACAGCACGTATCACCACGCCGATCGCTCAGGAAGCCAGCGCCGCTTTTCGTGTTTTAGCCTGGTTCCAGGGGCTGCAGGACTTCCTGGGCTCGCCGTTACTGGGCATTGGCACCGGAAGTTTTTTTCTGGATACACCCTGGATACCGCTTATTTATCCACATAATCTTATTTTGGAAATGGCATGCGAAAACGGTTTGTTGGGGCTTGCTGCAATTTTATCATTCATCGGCTTGACTGCTATTTTGGGGCTGCGTAATATTCGTTTTTATCACCAAAACAATCAGGAAATTCCGTTGCAACTCAGCATTACGGTATTCAGTATATTTGCTTATACACTTTGGAATTCGATGTTCAGCGGAGACATTTCAACCAATCCTGTGATCTGGTTTGCAGCAGGATTGATCAACGTTTTATATCAATCGAAAAATTCTCAATCAATACAAGGTAGTTAATCCTTATGGTTAAGGAACAGCAAAAAAAATATTTGATCAGTTTTATTTTGATCAGCTACAATCGCATCGAGGTGTTGTTGGAATGCATCGCATCCATCAAAGGGCAGACTTATTCCGACATCGAGATCGTATTGGTGGATAACGCTAGCAGCGACGGCACCGCAGCAACCATCAGGCGAAGCCATCCTGATATTCGCTTGATCTGTTCCGAAGTCAATCTCGGCGTCCCCGGCGCCAGGAATCTGGCGATCCGTCACGCTTCTGGAGAAATCTTTGCATTTATCGATGACGATTGTCTCATTCGAGACACTGAATTTGCTTCGAAACTCAATCTATTCTTTTCTAAAAGAGATGAAGTTTCGATACTAACCTTTAAAATTATCAATTATTTCACAAATAAAATTAATCGTCATGAATTCCCCCATCGCAATAAAAAGCTATCAGATCATGAATTTGAAACCAGCTATTTCTTAGGTGGTGCCAACGCGATCCGCAGACAGGTTTTTGAAAGCATCGGAGAGTTTTACTCCGACTATTTTTACGGATTTGAAGAACTGGATTTTTCGTTTCGGGCAATGGAACATGATTTTCGCATGTTCTATTCACCGCGATTTGAGGTTTTTCATAAAACATCTGCTGATGCGCGACCTTCCTGGCGCAGCGTCTATTTTTTTACACGAAATCGAATCTGGTTTGCTTTTTCATTTCTACCCTGGTATTTCATTGTTTCTCAACTGATCATCTGGTTCAGTTTTTTCTTTTTTACCGCCGTAAAAATCAGACATCCGATGACTTTCTTTCAGGGAATAAAGGACGGATTACGTGGATTACCCAAAATCTATTCGCGTCGAAAAAATCTTAAAATATCAAAAACGCTTATGAAGAAAATATTTAATTTAAAAGGACGATTGTTATATTAAAAGCACATAACCCAATTTAATGCTCTATGCAGGCAATTGGGAAATATTTTTTAACATCGTAATCAAAAAAATAAATTCAGGACAAAAAATGTCACTAAAGATTTTATTAATCACAAATTTCTTCCCGCCGGCAAATACCGTTGCTTCTCACAGGCTTTACAGTTTTGCCAGATATTTGCCGGAGTTTGGTATCGATGTGGACGTCTTCACACCAGAGAGAAAGGGAACGCTTACTTATGATTTGCAATCAATCAAACAAATTCATCCTTATCAGGATTTTTCAGAAATCAATAAATTTTCCAGAGACTCAAATTACCTTCGATCTCTTGTCAGACTAACTGGATTAGTCCCACTATTCCGTTACTTACATAATCAGATTTATTTAAAAGGAAAATCCTACTTTCTCAAAGAACGGATACAATCTTATGATGCAATATTTATTTCCTTTGGTCCCGAAAATGTTCTGCGGCTTGGTCAATATCTGTCCAGAAAATTTCGAATTCCGCTAATTATTGATTATCGAGATTTATGGTTGAATTACTTATTTTCGAATCCATCTTTGTTTGATCAGTTGATTAT
>DSAU01000282.1 GCA_011046315.1 bacterium | reverse complement strand
TTGTAACCGGGATCAATTTGATCCCGGTTACAATGATATTGATAGTATGGAACTAATTATTATGCCTAAATCAAAAGGTTTATTTATTAATAATGGGAATGAAGAATTTGTAGTTAGTGATATTTTTTATAACCCCCAACAAAGGAAACTTATGTACAAAGGTAATATGGTTAGTGAGTTAGAAAATCAAGCAGGTGATTCAAGCTTTATCCACATTATTCCAATCGGAGAAATACTTGAAATACCAGGTGTCAGTAAACTAGGACGTTATAATTATAATACAGGTGATATAGAAACAGTTGGTTTTTAAATACGAAAATTAAAATAATTTTTCACACGGATCGAACCTCTTACGATTTTTTCTAATCTTTAGAGTTTGTTTGAATCTCTTGTCTTCGAAAAGCAACTGTTGGCGGTTCGACCGGTAAAAATCATGAACCCCACAGCAAACAACCAGGTCGGGCGCAATCAGGACGTTAAAAAAGTGGTATTGGCATAAAAGTTTAATCTGACAAAACATGTTTCTCTGAAGGATGAATGTAATAGCCGAATGTTGTTCTGGGCGTCGTATTTCACAGCAGGTTCTGGATCTCTAACACTTCAACTTCTTCATTAGTGAGCTGAGAAGCAAATGAATGTTTGGCAAAATTTGGATTCTTGCAATATTGCAAAAAATTTGTTATATTGTTTTGAAACATGGGGTGAACTCCATTAATTATTTAAAAAAACCAATTGAATATAGAACTAATATAACGATTCCAAATTAACATTCTTACTTTTTCGTCATTGTGAGGAGCAATCTCATTGATTTTTCAATCGTTAAAGATTGCTTCTCCCGCTGAAGCGGGCTCGCAATGACAGCTTATTGCCATGTTATCTGGGAATCGAACTACTGGTTTCCTTAGGCGGCTGCTATTTTTTTTGACAGTGTTTAATTAGGCATAACGCTAACTGCGGGGTTTATGGGTTAGCTGGCATGAAAACCATTTTGGAGGTAACGACTGCGATGACAATTTGCTAAGCAAAATGAAGCGTCTGGCGAAAAACCTAACCTCTCGAATCGCCAGGAGGTTTTTCCCTTATCGTTGGAAGGAGCTCAACGAACTTCATTACTGGAAGATGAGAAAGAAGGCGGAAGGGCTTCTGTAAAACAACCACTATGAGCACTTCTATACTACCCATTTCGGATTGGATGGCTCTTACTATGAAAATAAAGTTATTCTAGATATCGGATGCGGGCCAAGGGGAAGCCTTGAATGGGCATCAATGGCATTGCGTCGCATTGGACTGGACCCGCTTGTAAAGGAATATCTTCGACTCGGGGCAAGCCACCACCGGATGGAGTACATTGATGCACCTTCTGAAAACATACCATTAAAGGATGCTGAATGCGATGCAGTCTTTTCCTTTAATTCCCTGGATCATGTCGAAGACATCGACCAGACGTTAAGTGAAATCAAAAGGGTCACTCGTCCAGGCGGAATTTTCCTGCTCCTTGTAGAAGTGAATCACCCGCCGACTGACTGTGAGCTACATCAACTAACGCCAAAGAAGTTGGTTGATTCCCTAAAGCCGGAGTTCGATTGCGAAAGCTTGCAAGTCTACAAGCCCGTTGCAAATGGCATGTACCAGTCAATTCATGCCGACGAAAAACTCCCTCATCCGGAAGACACAACTGAAATCGGTTATTTGTCATCCAAGTTCATACGTACGACATATATTTGTTCTTAAAAGTCCCCGCAAAAAAAGCAGGACAGGCAATCAATAAAATCTATCGTAGCCGGAGGTAAAAAAGTCTTAAATCAAGAAAGTTTTTGTTGCTTTTTCAATTGAGTATAATTAAATTTAAGCACCAAAATAAACTCAATATAATCCTTCATCACTATTTTTTGTAATTTGTTATTTAAATTAATTTGATTTTTGATGAATGATAGAGTTGGACATGATTTATGTTTTATATCAGGAGAAACGAAAATGTCTAAGCCGCAGACGGTAACATTTCAAGATGCGTTAGAAGTCGTGGAGTCATTACCGGAACATCAGCAGGAAGATCTTATCGATATTATTCGTCGCAGGATAGTCGAGCATCGAAGGTATCAGCTTGTAGTAAACATTAAAAAAGCGAGACAAGAATTTATCAGAGGAGAGGTAAAAAGGGGTTCTGTAGATGACCTGATGAATGAGCTTTCTGAATGAGAACGCTCATCTGGAGCAAAACCTTTGTAAGGGCTTTTAAACGAACTATCAAGAAACATCCAACCCTTGAGCAAGACATTGAAGAAACCTTAAGGCTGTTAGTTAACGATCCCTTTAATCCTCACTTAGAAACGCATAAACTCAAAGGCAAGCTATCTGGTTCATGGGCCTGTAGTGCTGGCTATGACTTACGAATCATATTCGATTTTGTAAAGAGCGAACAGCGAAAGGAAGATGATCTTTTCTTGATTGAAATTGGGAAACATGAGGAGGTATATTAAAAAACCAAGGAATTATTTAGCTGTGCTTTAAAAATCCATTTTATGGTTTTAACAAACAATTCAAAATCGATTCCGCATTGAATGAAAATGGAGCAGAAGAAGAGAGAGAGGAATGAGGGGATCCCCAACGTTTGGACTTTTTTGGTGTTAAAATAAGGTGGAGAAAGGTGGGGAGATGCCACTCCCTGTAATATGTAATATTGCGGGATTGCAATAGTTCAAAAAATTGTTTATATTGTTTTGAAGCATAGCAGAAATCTCCTTAACTTTTTAAAAAGCCAATTAAATATGCAACAGGTTTCCTTATGCTTCAACTGATTTTTTGATAATTTCTAATTGCGGATAACTCTAACTGCGGGGTTTATGGGTTAGCCGTATAATTGTGAGAATTTAAATTGAACAGAGGATGATGATAATGGATAAAGATGAAATAATACGTTTGATAAGGGAGAATTATAGTGCTTTAACAACCGAATATGGTGTTTCTAAAATCGGCATTTTTGGATCGTTGGCAAAAGGCACTATGACAGAAGATAGTGATTTAGATATAGTTGTTGAATTCAATAAGCCAATAGGATTCAAATTTATTAGGCTCATCAAATATCTTGAAGGCTTGTTCGGGAAAAAGGTTGCTGTAATAACGAAAGATGGGATTGAAAATATACGAGTAAAAGAAGTCGCGAGAAAAATTGAAAGAGATTTAATTTATGTCTAAAAGAGAAGATGCTGCTATCATCAGGAGAAGACAATGAATAACAACTACCAAAAAACCGTACTGCTGATTATCGTTTTAATAATCTTATTTGCTGTGAGTTGTGCGCCGAAAAATGAACGATTTCTGGAAAAGCCGGCTGGTTTTTGGGCAGGACTCTGGCATGGATTTATTGCCTGGATTACTTTTATTATCAGTTTGTTTTCGGATCGGGTCGCCATGTACGAAGTGAATAATAATGGCGGCTGGTATCAGTTGGGATTTCTGCTGGGACTGGGTGCGTTCGTCGGCGGCGGTAGCCATAGTTCCTGTCGAAAGAAGAAAACGGCTAAAACTGATCTGGAAAAAGAATGGGAGGAAATCGGGAAAAAAGTGGAAGCCAAAGTCAGAACAGGAATTAAAAACTGGGTTGATGAATCCGAAGAAAAGCAGGGCGAATGGGAAGAAATCGGAAAAAAAGTTGAAGAGAAAATCAAACGCGAGTTGCGCAATTGGGCTGAGAAATAGAAAGGCGGATTCAAGTTCCAAGTGCAACCAGGTAAATTTATAATTATCAAGCAAATTCATTTTCCTCCAAATCCCTTCAACCGTTTGTGAAAAGGTATTGTGTGAAAATGAAATATCAAATTCCAGTATTTACAGGGTACACAAGAATTGCACTTATTAATATGGATGACCAGTAGAAAATATCAGCTTCAAATAAAAGGATTTTCGCGATGTAGGGGACGTCCATGGACGTCCCCTACGGTCTAAATAAAAACAAAAAAACCAATAATCCAACTGGTCATTCATATTATTAGTTGAACTTACGAACTCTCCACTATAACTTAGAAAGCAAAGAAAAATCTCAATAATTATAGACAAAGATTATATTTTTATGTTTGAACGTAGTGTTCGCTTGCCGGATCAATTTAGCTGATCCCGGCGGCGATTGAGATAGCGCCATAAATAATAAACCGGGATTCCCAGTATCAAAAAGCCGATGCCGGCGAGTGATTGTATCGGCTTTTCTGAGAAAATTGTCAGCACGAACCAGACTTCAATCGCGATGAAAATCACCGGTGTTACCGGATAACCAAAAACCCGGTAAGGACGTTTGGAGTGCGGTTGGCGCTTTCGCAGGATAATCACTGCGGCTGCTGTCAACATAAAAAAGATGGCGTCGGTAAATACCACATAGGAAATTAAATTTTCGAACGTCCCCCAGAACAGGATGAGCACAATCGCCCAGCCGGATTGAAAAAAGATAGCGTATGCCGGCGTATGAAATCGGGGATGTATTCTGGAGACCCGTTGAAAAAATATTTTGTCCTTTGCCATGGCAAAATAAATCCGTGGCGCGGTCAAAGTGTAAATCCCAGCGGTGCCAAAAGTTGAGATGAAAATCACCAGCGCGATCAATGCGCCGCCAACCGGTCCGATAACCTTCTCCATTGCATCGGCGGCAACGCGCTCAGAAGCCGCCATTTCTGAGGGCGTCATCAATGAAAGATAGCCCAAATTTGTCAGCATGTAAATTCCGGTAATTATCAAAGCGCCAGCGATCATGGCAAAGGGTACGTCGTGTCGGGGATTTTTCGCTTCACCGGCGGTAAACGACGCATGCTGCCAGCCTCCGCAAGACCAGATTACCCCCACCATCGCCACTGCCAAGGCGCCAGCAAAACCAGTTGATACGGATTCGGCGTCGATCGAAAAGTCGAGCCCGATTCGGCTTCCCAGAATTAATCCGACAACAATCAATCCCAAAATCCCCAGTACCTTGAGCATGGTGAACAAGTCTGAAAAAATGGCGCCGGATTTAACGCCAATGATGTTGATCGCAGTCAGCAAGAGGATGCCGCCGATTGCGACAAGTTTAATGCCGGCGGCCGATAACGGGACAAAATAGCCGAAATAAGTGGAAAAGGCGATGCTGAGCGCTGCAACGCCGCCGGTGTTGACCACAAAAAAATAGACCCAGCCGTAAAGAAATCCGAACAGCTTGCCATAAGTCCGGGAGAGGAACACATAAATGCCTCCTGCTTCAGGCATCATCGCTGAAAGCTCGGCAAAGGTCAGTGCGCCTGTCAACGCCATTATTCCGCCCAGCACCCAGACCGTCAAAATCCAGATCGGCGCTGGTAGCGCAGCTGCAATCATGGATGGGGTTAGAAAAATTCCGGAACCGATCACCGATCCGATGGCAATCATGGTCAGATCAAAGCGAGTGAGACTTTTTTTTAATTGCACCATTTTCTGATCCTGGACTATTTTTTTTATTGCCGCTGCTTCTGTTTGGTGATGGTTAAAATATCAAATCTTTTTCTATTTGTCAAGAAAAATAATGAGCGGAATGTGATATATCCATTTTGGCCGGCTTACTGATGCCATCGCTCAAAATTCATGCGACATTATTAAATCTTACCCTTCCCAAAATAAGCAAACAATCACATCTATTGGATCAAACAAAGCGATGGCATCAGTCCATTTCTCCATCCCTCAGTTGGATAATACGGTATTACAGAATTCGCACTTGACATTTTAATCATTATTGGATATATTGAGATAGGATTTTTTTTGGATATTAGCAAAGGATCGATTAATGAAACCAATCTACCTCGACCATAACGCCACCACACCGATAATCGATGAAGTGGCTGAGGCAATGATCCCGTTTCTCAAGGGTCATTTTGGCAATCCGTCCAGTTCACACTATTATGGGGTTCAAACCAAAAAGGCGATTACTGAGGCGCGCAAGCAGGTAGCAAACTTGCTGGGTTGCCAACCCGATGAAATTATTTTCACCAGTGGGGGAACCGAATCTAACAATTACGCCATTCGCGGTGTAGCCGAAAGTTACCGCCATAAGGGCAAGCATATTATCACCTCGCAAATTGAACACCCGGCGGTTAAAAATGTCTGCAAGTATCTTGAGCGTCATGGATTCGAACTGACGTATCTGCCAGTGGATAGTTTCGGGCGGGTGTTGATGGATGAACTGGAAAAATCAATTCGACAGGAGACCGTTCTCATCACCATCATGCACGCGAACAATGAAGTCGGCACTATTCAACCGATAGCGGAAATTTCCCGAATTGCCCGGCAGCATCAAATTATTTTTCACAGTGATGCGGCTCAATCTGCTGGCAAAATCCCAACCCTGGTCGATGAGTTGGGCATTGATTTGCTTTCAATGGCCGGACACAAGCTCTATGCGCCAAAAGGAGTTGGTGCGCTGTACCTCCGGCGCGGGCTACAAATTCAGCCTTTTATGATCGGCGCCGATCACGAATCCGGACGGCGAGCCGGTACTGAAAATGTGCTGGAAATTGTGGGTTTGGGAAAAGCTTGTGAAATCGCGGCCCGAGATCTGGTAATCAATCAGCGTTATGCGCGTCAATTACGAGACCGTCTGTGGGAGGGATTGAAAAAGAAGCTTCCCGAGATTCAGCTTAACGGACATCCGGAGCAACGATTGCCGAACACATTGTCGGTTTCCTTTCCCGGGATTGACGCCAACAGTTTGCTGGATGAGTTGACTGATATTGCGGCCTCCCCCGGCGCTGCCTGTCATACCGATGTGGCAGAACCGTCAGCAGTGCTGGTCGCGATGAACGTGCCGTTGGAGCATGCGCTGGGAACAATTCGTTTTTCCACTGGCAAACTCAATGCT
>DSAU01000335.1 GCA_011046315.1 bacterium | reverse complement strand
GAAGCGGAATGCCGGAATCTCAATAATAGAACTTTTAGATATTAATTTGCACATATATTCAGGAGATTCCGGCTAAAAACATGCCGGAATGACATTATTAGTTAAGAGTGCTGAACTATTACGTCATTACTACGAGATAAAATGCCAAACTATAGTAAAATTGTCAATCCTCAGTTGGGTTAACAATCTTGCCGATAAACAAAATTGTCCCCGAATGATTCTCACGAATGGCAACGATAAACGGCCGATCAACCTGCATTATAAAGCCTGATATTGACGTCATGCTGATAACAACCGAAGTGACCGCAGCAGCTTCAGTCCCCTCCTCATTGACTTCAACAAAAGTTTTGTGATTGACTTCACTGATAAACAAGCCCCCTGGCTTATACATCCGAGTGAAATCAGCCTCATCAGAAAATGCAACGCCCATGCCCAGAGCGATCAAGACATCATTCATTTTTAATTTATAGGAAAGTTTAAATCGTGGTAGAAAAATCGCACCACTCTGCTTTTGAAAAAGAGAAATCCATTGATTCCAATTATTTTGATCGAATTCCATGATCAACGAGTCGATGTTGACAGACGGTTTTGGCAAAAGCAGCACCATACTAAAAAGCTCATCGCCATACGGTAAGTCAATGGCTTGAAAGTTTTCGTTCGCAAAGTATTGGAATTCTCCTGACTGTACCATCATTTTGCAGGGAATCTGGGAATTATCTGGCAGAGTAAAAAGCGCATCAGATGTTTGTTTTTCATCAAACTGATATTTCCAGATGCCTTTAAAGTAAATGGCGTTGATCAAGAACATCACATCGTTACGATTGATTTTTTCAACAATCTCCTTAATTTTGCCGTTGGTCTGTTCATCTACCCAGGCATTGATGATATTTTTTGCGTTGGGACTATTGAAATCCAAACTTGAAACCAGGGCATCAAAATATTTTTTATTCTGATCAATAAATGACTGTTCAAAAATCATATCATCTCGATACCAGATCGAGTTGGCAATCTGGAATTTCACCTTCGGATCGAGGCTGACGAGCAATTCGATCAAGCTTTTATAATTTTCGTTAATCTGCTGATCCGATAAGCCGGCTAATTCCAGCGAATTTTGCATGGCCTCTTTGGTCGCTCCATTAGCGCCATTCAACGTCATGGCTAAAGCCATCGAAATGCTTAGCGCTGAAATAAAGATGTTGCCATTTTTTTCATGGTTATTGATCTCTTGAAAAACTTTCAGCCCGAAGCTGTTGTCTGCTTGGATCAACGCTTTTTCAACCGAAGTCAGAGCTCGCACTTCTCTGTTCCCTGGCTCGGTTGGGCTGTTAGAGCATGTTGTCATCGCAAAAGTTAGAGCCAGAATTGTGACAAAATAAATTATTTTTTTCATGATTTCTCGCCTCCTGATTATTGTAGGACAATATTGCGCTACGAGTTAGAGCCAGAAAATAGGAGATCAACTTTTACATCAGTTCATTTAATTCGGCGAGGATTTAAACGGCAACATCAAATTCAACCCCACATTCACCTCGCTATCTGCAATCCCTTTGGCTGAGCTTAAATATTTCACACCTGTATCTAATGAAAGCCAACGGGCAATAAAAAAACGCACCCCGATAATCGCCCGCCAGGTTCGTTTGATCTGCACTTGTTTGCTCACGATATCATAATCAATCAGCGGAATCGCCTGTAATTCGCCCATCAATTGCGTATCATTATTTGCCGCAATCGAAACATTCCCAAAAGGAGCGATTAGATTTTTCTGCATCTCAGGGATTTTGTGGTAAACTTCTCGATTCAAATTTTGATCATAAATCCATTGATAGGCATTTCGAACTCGGACATCGGTCAGCGTAACCCCGCCGTTGATACTTAAAAAGTCAAAGTCCTTTCCAATAATACCATAAAGTGTAGTGAAGCGATTATCCATATTCATCCTGGCAAGATTGCTAAAATCGTACGACACTTGAGTTTTTTCTGTGAGGCGAGAACTCTCATCAACACTGGATTGCCATGGCGTTGAATGTATTTGCAAGGCAATATTTGGAACAAACCAATAGTTTGAGAACAGTTCAGGAACCAGTCCCATTTTGAAAATCGAAGTCGGTAGATTGCCCTGCTGTCCTGTTAACTCATTCATAAAACTGGATCGGGTCAATTCCACTTCAGCCACGCCGCCCAAACCGATTGCCAGCCTCCCTAACACGCCCGAGTTTTCTTCGATCCCAAACGAGCTTCCCATACTGACCATCACTTCCATGGATTTCAAAACTCGACCGATGGGTGTGCTGAAATTTTTAGTCGGCGCTGAAGCGTATTTGATTCTGCTCAGAATTGCTTTATTAATCTTTTGTTCTATTTCTTGATGCTGCGCCCAGGCAATTTGGAAAAACATCATGCTGAGAATTAATAAGAAAAAAGAGATAGTTTTAAATTTTTTGAACTCGCTCATTTCTCGTTCCTCCCATTTTATTTCCAACCATTTGAAACAATCCATCACAGCAGACTTATATTTTAGCTTGTTTGGCCGTAAAAGAAGCCAACGGATAAATTTTCTAATTTTTCATCAGTTGAGGTGTTTCTATCGGTTGGACATTATCATTTAGTTTGAACCAAAAGTCATGTACTTCAAATATAAAGAATGCAATATACATGCCATTCTTATTTTCGATTTTGGAATTTAGATTTCGGAATTATGCCAAATCCGATTAATCGAAATCGTTTACTATCATTCGATATTTACAGTCAAAATTTTTTCGTCTGAGATGAGAGGAGTTCAATTTCAAGAGCTATCACTATCAAAAATTTGAGACAACACTCAAAAATTTGATACTAATTCCTGATTGTTTTTAATTCGTTAAATTAGCGTCATTAGCAGCCTGAAACCGATATTCAAATGAAAAAGACAACAATGTTTTCTGATAATATCTGCTAGGGACGGGAGATTCATTATTGTACCATGAGTAGCGGAGTATCAGACTGAGCTTGTCGGTGATTTCAGTAGAAAGGTCGGTGATAAAGAAGTTGCTAATTTCTCTCTCTGTGTCGAATTCCGTCACGATGATCTTGTTCAGCGCCTCATCGTATTTCTTTCGCTGCAATCCCAGGTAAATTCGAAACAATAGCCTTTTGTTGAGCAGATAGACCAGTGACATCGTCAGCCGATGCTCCCCAAATGAAAAGCCATAGCTGTTCGATAAATTTCTGGAGAATTGATATGCGAAATGACTTAAAACTTTTTTCTGCAGGGAGCCCTGGATTGAAAAATAGTAATGATTATCCTGTTGTCGAAAATCCAGATAATCGATATAAGTATCCTGGGATTTGGGAGAAATCGCATTGCGCTGGAAATTGATTAGACGATAGCCGGACTTCAACTGACCTGTTAAAGGCGGCGCCAGTCGTTTCACCAGCGCCAGATAAAAGTGATGGGTATGGAAATTGAACCGGTTGTAATTCAAATAATTCAAGCCTTCATTTTCATAAGCGGTTGTGATTTGAAATGGCTGAATATTAAAACTGAAAAATAGCTCGGAACTTTTTAGAAAATAATGCCAGTCATAACCGCTGAAATATTTCTGCCGACCCCACAGCCTGGTACCGAAACGCACTTTCGGAAAAAGCTGATAAATGAAAGCGCCGCTTACATCATGAGTCATTTTATGTTCGCCAGAAGTCTGAAAATAGTATTGAAAGCCGCCATGATAGTGAAGGTAGATCAGGTAGGACTGGCTCGTTAGTTTCGCCTGACTTTCCAGAATGAATTTTGATAGTCCATCAGTTTTTTGATTGATTCGGGTCTCTTCCACATTGCTGTCGTAGTCCACGCCAAATTGGAGACGGTTTTTCCAGCGCCAGTTGTTATCTGAGTTTTGTGCAATGGAGAGGCTGGCTTGAAGGAAGAAAATAATATAAATTAATGTTACCGTCAACTGCGAGGTGATAGTCTCGTTTTGGTGATCAGTTTTTATTTTCATCCTGCCGCTTCTTTTCTGCTGCTTGATAGAATTGATCGGCAACGGTACCCAAGCTGTCTGCTGACTGAGTTAGCTTTATTTTCATCTGCTGCAAATTTCTGATGTAGCTTTCCAGGTCGATATTCGAGATGCCACTTACATCGGTTTTCAACAACATATTGTCAACCACATCGAATGAGCTGCTCGACTGAGCCCTGGCTTTATCTGTTTTTGACAATTCTGCATTATAGTTGGCGCCTTTGAGCTGAGATTGCGGTAAAAATTTCTCGATAGGCTGGTCCATCAAATAGGTGTCAGCAATCAGCTCATTCATTCGGTTGCGCAATTTCAATTCTTTCTGAAGCTCATTTACCCGTTTATGCACTAGCTTGATCTGCTTTCGGGCTTTATCCGCTTGATCTTGCAAAAAATCCGCCTTTTGTTTGACAATTTGATAGGAATCCGATTCCTCAATTTCAATTGGCTTGCTCAACTGGAGTTGGAATTGATTTTGTCTGATCTTTTTCAAATATTGGCTCCGCTCTGCATTCCATGCCGACAATTGCTGCAACTCTGTCTGGGTCAATTTATTCCCTTTTGCAGAACTAATTATTTCAGCGATTTGTTTATCGTACCATGATACCAATTCCCGAAGTAATGATTGAAGTTCTCGATTAAATTGCTTCATCTTTTGATTAACTTGATTGATATTCTGATTAAGCTCCTGGGACGATTTCAACAACTTCTCCAACCGTCTTCGTTGAAATAAATTCAAGCTCTGATTCGATTTGAGCTGTTGAATCGACACGGCCAGCGAATCGCTCTGGTGGATAAATTTTGTTTTTTCGATTTGCAGCGCTTCAATTCGCACTGAAAGCTGCTGCTCCTTTTGTCTAAGGAAATTGACATCTAACTGCTGTGAATACAACACAACGCTGTTTAACAACAGTATTCCAATTGTAATTGATTTAAGCATTTGCTCAACTCTTTGAAATTTTTTCCAATATATTAAGGCGGAAACAACCCAACTGATGAGAAAATTTTTTAAGTAATATCTGTTGTATTCTCATCGGGTGAATCAATAAAACAAATCATTCTACGGTGGCTTCTTTCTATCAGTTGGAGATTATTTTATGCTTATCCAATTTATAATACAGCAAACTGGTTTGAATGCCAAGCAATTTTGCCGCCTGCGATTTATTTCCGGCTGTTTCATTCATCGCCTTTTCGATCAACTGTTTTTCAACAGCCGCCAGCATTGCATTCAAATCCAGATGAAATCGGTCCAGCAAATCATTAGGCAACATTTCTGATCCTGCAGCCATCTGCAAAATTGGCAAATCCCAAACATCGATCACATCCTGATCGCTCAATACGATCATCCGCTCCAGAAGGTTTTCCAATTCTCGGACATTGCCAGGCCAGTGGTAGGATGTCAGTCGTTTCATAGCAGCTTCGGTGATCTGCTTGGCTGGCTTGTTCATCGCTGTTGTCAGCTTTTTAATGAAGTGATTCACCAGCAATGGAATATCTTGCTTTCGCTCTCGCAGCGGTGGCAGATAAATGGGAATTATATGTAACCTATAGAACAGATCTTCTCGAAACTTTCCTTGTTGAATCAAGTCGGATAAATTTTTATTTGTTGCCGCTAAAATTCTGACATCCACCTGAATCGTCTCCTCGCTGCCAACTCGCTCGAATTCCTTTTCCTGCAGCACCCGCAGCAGTTTCAATTGCATATTGGGAGAAACATCGCCGATCTCGTCCAGAAAAATGCTGCCCAGATGCGCCAATTCGAAGCGACCCTGCTTGCGTTTCACAGCGCCAGTAAACGCTCCTTTTTCATGACCGAATAGCTCCGATTCCAACAAACTATCAGCCAAAGCGCCGCAATTGATTCGAATGAAAGGCTTATTCTTTCGCGGGCTCAGCTTATGAATTGCCCTGGCGACCAATTCTTTGCCTGTCCCACTTTCGCCATAAATTAGAACCGAAGAATCGGTTTCCGCCACTTTCTGCATTGTGCGATATACGTTCTGCATGGCTTTGGTATTGCCAATGATCTCGCTGTAATTGAATTGCTGTTCCAGCTCATCTCGCAGATAAATGTTTTCCTCTGAGATTCGAGCCAGTTCTTTTCTCTCCTGAATTCGTTCCAGAAGACGTTCAATTTTCAATTTGAATTCGTCATGCGAAAACGGTTTGGTGATGAAATCTATTGCGCCCAACTTCATCGCTTCCACAGCCAGTTCTATCGTCCCATAAGCCGTAATAATCATCACTTCGATTGGTGGATAGCTTTTTTTGATCTGTCTCAGAAGCTCCAATCCATTAATGCCCTCCATTTTGTAATCGGTCACCACCAGATCAAAAGATTTTTTCGCCATCAGTTTCAAACCATCAACGCCATTGCTGGCGCTTTGACACTCATGTTTCATCTTCCCGACAATCGCTGCCATCCCCTCCCGCATGGTATCATTGTCTTCGATGATTAATATCTTTGCCAAATTTGTCTCCATTTCTATAGCCACCTCAAACTAAGTTTCTGGCACAAACATGGTTTGTCATGTTGCTGCTAAGCATGTTTCGCAAACTCTATAATAAAATGAGCTCCCTGTCCCTTTTGTTCAATCCAATAAATATTTCCCCCATTCTCGACTATCAAATTTTTGATAATAGCCAGACCAAGCCCCATTCCTTTTTCTCGGGTGGTGAAGAACGGTTGAAAGATTTTATCAGCTAATTCAGCGGGAATGCCGTGACCGGTATCCGAATATGAAATTTTAACAACCTCTTTTTGTGAATTAATATTAACAAAAATCATTCCACCATCTGGCATAGCTTCGATAGAGTTTTTCAGCAGGTTCAAAAATACCTGTTTCAAATGCTGGGGATTG
>DSAU01000581.1 GCA_011046315.1 bacterium | reverse complement strand
TTAACCCAGGCGACCTGTTCCCCGATAAATTCGTCTTCGCGGTAACCGCGCATCGAGCCGGTGCCGCCAAAGCGATAAACATCTGCCAGCGATGCGACTTTTTCCCCGGACCTGACTTTTTTAGCATGAAATCCCAGCATGATCGTTTGCCAGCGAAAAGTGGGCAGCAAAATCTCGCTGTCTATTTCCCAACGGTCGCGCCGGAAGTTAGTTTGAGTCATATCTACGGCGTTGATCGATGCTGGTAATAAGGATATGGTCTTACGACCGAATTCGTACATCGTCGAATAATATAGTCCCCGCAACGGATTTTGAAGGTTATCCCGGGTGTCGTAACTGAAACCGAGCTGTATCAACCAGGAGCGGCTTTTAGGCAGACCATAAATTAGCTGAGCCATCGAATCGGGCAGCACGCTTTCTCTGCCCAGGTGTGTAAAAATGGTAAAAAGATCGGAAAATGCAAATTCCAGATCAAGGCCCCAGTTGCGTTTGACAAAGGATGTGTCCTGAATGTTCTGGCTGAAACCAAAGCCGGTGTTGATGGGATAGCCGCGAATCCACGGCTCCAGATATCGAAATCGGAGCACTTGACTGCGTTGATCTTTTTTCTGCCAACGGGCCTCGGCAATGCGCCCGCTGCCGAGCAGATTTTTGAAATCAACATCGATCAGTCCCGTGACGTAGCCGCTTTGATTTTCAGTGATTCCCGGATTGTACCCGATAACAGCCTGAAATTGATTGGGATTGCCCTCCTTGACCTGAATTAACAAATGGCCCATGCCGGACTTGTCGATGAAGATTTGCGGTTGGCTGACATGGGTGAAATAGCCGGTTTTCATTAAACGCTTCGGGATACGGCTAATTTGAAGTTGATTGTAAATATCGCCCGATTTTATCCGCGCCGCCCGAATGACAACATGCGGACGCGTCAATTCATTGCCCTGAACATGGATCGAGTCGATAACAACTGTTTGCCCGGCATCCACGGTCAGGTGGCAGCTTAACCAATTGGTAGAATTGATACTATCAGCCTTAAGAGTCAGGCTATCCACGAATACTTTGGCAAATGGATAACCGCTATTTTCTAGAAAACTGAGCACTGTTTCAATGTTGCGAACAATAACCTGGCTGATATCCTGTTTTTGTCTCAGATCCAATAGTGATTCAAGTTGGTGCAGCAGCTCGGTGTCGGAAACTTTGAGAAAGATCGCAGCGAGCCGGGTAGTGTTTCCCTCTTCAATAGATAATTTGAGCGTGTCGCTGTGGACAAGCGCATCGATTTGTGAAAAATAGAGCCCTTGATCCCGATACTGGATGAGCAGCGATTTAATGAGCCGGGTCAGTTTCTGCCCGGTGTAGCTGCCGGTTGGCAGACGTTTTTCAATCTCAGCCGAGCGCAAACGGCGATTTCCCTCAATCGACAGGTATTGATAAAATACTTGTGTGGAATCCGGCTGATTGTAACCGACTTTGGTGAAAATTAACAGAAGCGCCAGTATAATTTTGATGATAAATTTTTGCATCGCAAATACGCCGTATAATTGTTCAAATCTGATTTGTTGCACCCTGATGAACATTTTTCAAGACTCGACTTTAATTTTCAGTGGATCAAAAGAACGCCCGCATCTCGGCGCGCACCGTGTAGATGGCTTTGTCGAGATATTCCTCATAGCGACCATTCCAACTGACCGAAGCGCGGATGTGTTGCGAAACATTATAATCGAAAGATGCCAGCCAGCGCAGGTTGACGCCGCCATGATAACCGGAAACCATCTCATAGGGCACGATTGCTTTTTCAGGATTGACGCGTACATTGTTTAATTCCAATTCGGCGCGTAACCTGCCCCGGTTACGAAATGCGTAGTTGACTCTGGGCGCGAGCGCTATGTAATCCACTTCGACCGGATAAACTGACTGGTTTTTAGCATGTGCCCACTTTATATTGCTCGCTAACTCAAATCGTTGTTGCGGTCGATAAGACAGGTCCAAGCTGATTTCCTCGGAGAGAATGTCTTTATCGCTGCGCCCGGCGATGCGGTACAATTTTTCCTCACGCCGCTGGTTTAGCTCCAGTTGAGAGCTTATTTTTTTTGACATTACCGCCTGGATTCGTATCGATTTTTCCAGCAGGTTGAAGTTTTGGCCACCTTCGAGATATTGATTGTTCAGGCTGTTTTTTAAGTTGTAGCGTAGCCGCACCGAAAATTTAGGGTGGCGACGGTTCCAATAGATGTCCTGGCGCAGATTTTTTGTGCCGTAAATCGTAGTGGCTTCCTGTTGAAACCGGGATAGCTCCAACCGGTAAATTGCCCAGGTGTTCTCATCATTTGTCTTTTCCTCGAGCAGTAAAAAGGTTTCCGATGAGATCGATGTTAGCCATCTTTTCCAGCGGCTGGCTCTGGCGAGTTGATGTTCCGGACCACGCCAACGCTCGGGTTGAATTTTTATGGTCGCGCTGGCTCGCAATTCCGCCACCGGTACAAAGTCATCGGTCGCCCGAATCCGCAAAATGTAATCGCCGGTCATGCTGTCAGGGATATATTCATTCAATGTTTCGTCATAGCGGTAGTTTCCCTGTCCCCGCTCAACTTTGATATAAATCCGCTCCTGTTTGGCAAGCTGGGTGTTTGAGATTTGGTAGCGCCAATTGGCGGCGAAGGCGCGTTTTAACGCTGAATAGTCCATTCGAAAATCCGCCAAATCCGTCATTTTCGCTGGCTGCAGCGAATCTGCATAGCTGCGTTCGCGGTGGGTGTAATTCAACGCCAGTGAAAGATTTTTCCAGTTATTCAACTGCCACCCGAGAGATTGGGTTGTTGCTTCAGATTCAGGTTGGAAACCGGTCGCCTCCCATTTATCCTGCCGGCGATTGGAATATCCCAGCGTCATGGTCATCTGTCGCCAATTGGCAAGCGAAATTTTCGGTGAAATTTCCCGATAGCGAAAGCCCAATTGCAGCGTGTCGGAAAAACTTTCCTGCTTCTGTTCCGCCATATAATTCAATGACGGTGTAATTTTCCAGAATTGATAGTCAGTGGTACCATTCTGCCGATTCCACCAACTGCTTCGACCCGAATTCTGGTCCGCGGTGCGGATTGATTCGATTTGGTAGTTAATGCGGGGAAATTTTTTAAAATTGAGATCGGATCCAGCCTGCCAACGTTTGGAGTGAAATGCATCGGCTTTTTGGTTTTTCCCCCAATCAGCAAAAAGACGTACGCCGTCAATCGGTGCATGCTCAGCGTTGAGTTCGATGATCTCTTCCTCAGGCGAAAAGCCTGCTGAAATGTCCCATTTGCGATTTTTTTCCACTTCTTCGGCTCGGCTGATGTAATTGAACCGATGTTGCACCCGTCGATATCTGCCGTTTAACATCATTTTGCCAAAGTCTTGTCCGAACAGCCTGAGACGATTCGGTTGAAAGCGAAAGCCTCCGGTGGCGGCGATTCCTGAATTGTCATCATCGTCGATAGTTGAGTAAAGGTTGCGATCAAACCGGCTCATGGCAATCTCTGATGAGAGTGAAAAACCGGTAATGGGCGTTAGCGTCAGGTTAACGTCAACCAGGTCATGTCGCTGCGCCGGCGTGAGCATAACTACCGGATTGTAGCTGCCTTTATCTGATCCGACAAAGCGGTAGTGATTATACCCGATCAGTTTGTAGTCACCGTTGCCAGCGCCGACATAGCTGAACGAGACATTGTAATCACCAGCGCCCACACCAACATAACGGTAGAATTGAACGCCGGCGGAATCCACAGCCACATATTGTCCCTTTTGCGAACCAACAAAGTTGACGCCTGAGACCACGGCTGAATCCGGATTATCGCCGGCGCGCGCCAGAATTTTTCGGTTCTGGTCGCTTAAAATAAAATCGAGCGGATTGTCTTTGTTGTCAGATTCGCGCAGTAAGCGCAGATTCAACCGGAGTTTTTCATCGATAGCTGATGTTTTTAAATCGGCGCTGTAAAGGCTGCGTTGATACTTTTGGTCGGAATATTGGAAATCCACAGTAATTCTGGAATCAGCCGTGATTAATCGTTGTCGCGTGAAGCTGATTTGTCCGTTGCTATATTCGATAACATAATCATTGTTTTCGCCACGAGTCATCAAATTGCCGTCGATCCAAACTTTTTCGGTTCCGGCAAGAACAATAATATCGATTTGCCCGCGATCACCGCGCAATTGATACGGACCCTGGTTGCCTTCCTGTCCCATAAATTGGTTGGTATTAAATTTACCTTTGGAGACCGCGCCGGACAATGTCAATTGGGTGTTACCAAATTCCGCATTTCCCATCACGCCCTGAAGCTTGCGCTGATAGGGACTGAATTCGGTTCCCGGGAGTTCAAAATAATAATCCCCGAGCGTCGCCTGGGCGTATTCGCTCTTAATTTGCACAAACACCTTATCGATTTCCTGCAGCGATTGGGTATTGCCCTCCGGCTGAATCGGTGTGTTTTGATCAGTCAAGGCAGCGATCACTTCAACTTTATCCGCGATTTTTCCGGAAATTTGCATTCTCAAGCCGGATTCGAGCTTCATGCCCTGATTGACACCAAACGAGATACCGCGGAAGATGCTGCCGTTTTGTCTCAACGTGGATGACGCCGGCGGCGATTTTGAGGCGGCAATTTCGGCGGCAGGAATCGTAGCTGCGCCGCTGTCACCGATTTGATAATGTTGCAATCTGCGGTGGTAATATTGATTGTTGATCGAAAATGGGAGAAATTGATAATAGATACTGACAACGGTCCCGTGGCGAAGTTTTTCCACGAAACGCAAACGACCGGTGATATAATCGATGCCATAATCCGAAACCGGCTGCAATTGTGTGGAATCGATTTGAATAATTTCGCTGTTGGCAATGACGAATGAGTCTGGCAACAGATATTCGAATTGGGTGGTATCCGCTTCGATCTCGAGATTTCGCTCGAACAAACTGAAGCGCTGCTGAAATTGAGCCTGAACCCAACCGTGAAAACACAGCAGAAGAAAAATTGTCCAAAAGTGTTTTTTCATAGACCGCTGTCATTTAACAAGATCGAACCCGGACCAGATCGGCGGATGAGTAATTGAACGCCAATCCTGGATCAAATTTGTCTTGCAGTGAAGGGCTGAGAATTAAATGTTCAGCTTTAAAAATTAACAATCAATAGCAACAGCTTTAAACGTCTAAATAAGAGCAGCACCCATCCGGCTTTGGCTATTTTAATTCAAAAACAAGAATGCGGTCATTATCGACCACGAAAACCCGCTGTTGATGTACGGCGACATCGACCGGATTTTTAAATTCACCCAATTGGGGTGTGATCATCGACCATTTGAAAATAAATTCACCCAGCGAATCAAAAACAACGATCTGTTTAGCCGAGGCGTCAGCGACCAATAGCCTGCCCTCGCTGCTGAAACAAATTCCCAGCGGTTCTTTTAATAATGTTGAACCAAAATCGAACAGAAAATTTCCAAAGTAATCAAAGGCAAAAATTTTATGCGTCCGGCGATCACTGACGTAGATTTTATCTTTGGGAGCGATTGCCAATTGCACCGGTTCCAGCAACCTTCCGCTGCCGTCGCGATAATCCCCGAACGATATTTCCGGGTCACCAGAAGCGTTGAACTTGAGCACCCGGTTATTCTCTCCGTCAACAATGAACAGGTCGCCGTGAATAGACAAACCAATGCTGCGCGGATAGCCGAATCGAAACGTTACTTCCAAGTTTTCATCAGAATACAATGATGAAATGTAGTTTAAATCTTTATCGTAACGCTGGATACGATGATTTTCGTAGTCGGCGACAAAAACATCCAGCGCCGAACCGGTGCAAATGTCCAGCGGTGTATAAAATTGTTCCTTTTCCCAGCCAAAGCCGCCGATAGTTTTTACTGATGTTCCTTCTGGTGTGATTTTCAATATCCGATTGTTGCCCGTATCTGCCAGATATAAAAAGCCCGACAGGTCAGTTGCAATACCGGACACCTTTTTTAACCGAGCGCCGTCGATTTCGCCTTCCAGAAATTGGTAGAGATAAGTCGCCAGCTTTAACGTTGGCGGTTGCGCCAAAATCAACGAAGAAAAAATAATAAGAATGAACAGAGTGAATTTCGCTGGTCTCATTGATACATTCCTTTAATTGAAGTCCTGTTGGAGGATTATTAAATTTACCTAAAGATACATTTTTTCAGCCAAATAATCAACCGATTTATGGCGATATCGCCAAATTGTTCATTCTGGAATTTTAAAAATGATGCGTAGGTTAGCTGTTTCTAACATTTTTATAAATAAAATGGTGGCATCAGTTTACAATTCCACCAATAACCGATGTTTTACAAAATAATCACAAAAAGGCTTGACTTTGTTTTTTATTTTTTAATAATTTATTATTAGCAGCAGGCAAAGCAGACCGATAAATTCGTTCACTGCCGGTTGGGTTAATTTCTACTGTGGAATTACTTTTCGGAACTTTTGTTTTTGCATGCATTTGCCTTCAGAAAAGGAAAATTGAAATATCATCATTTAATCAACAACTTATTTTAAATTTTTTATTAAAAAAATTTATGGAATTTTGATGTCTAAAGCGACTAATATTATGAAGACTGTGTTGATTTTTTTTATTAGCACCAGAGTTAACCAGTCGTAGTTTTGGAATAAAGAGGCAGTGCACTTGTCGCCCTGCAAAGAAAAAAATTACGATTTATGAGGGTGATGCCCGATGAAACCCAAGTTTCTTTTAAGTGATTAAATGAATTGGATTCATTTCAGCAAATTTAAACCAAAAATTGAGGTGATATTATGCGATCTAAAATTTTCCTTTGTTTGCTGATGTTGTTGTTATTGCTGTTTTACTGCCAGAAAGAAAAACCCA
>DSAU01000165.1 GCA_011046315.1 bacterium | reverse complement strand
GGAGTTGGCGACCCGCTGGTACACCATGGTCAACGGAGAAGACGGCGATGGATTTTGGAACGGTCAGGCACAGGTTTCCTATGGCAAGCTGGCTCATGCGCGCTGGAAGCGTTCGGAAACGGTTGGCCGGTATAAGGTATCTGTCTATTTTGGTCATTTTTACCGTGGCAGTAATAAGATAGCTCGTTATACGCTTTATCACAAGGATGGCAGCAGCCAGTTTGATATCAATCAGGAGAATTCCGCCAATTACAATCGCTGGATCGAGTTGGGAACGTTTGAGTTTGATGGTTATTTCCGGTTAGACATTGAAAGTGTGGTTGAGCCAATCATCGCTGATGCGGTAAAGTTGGAGCCGTTCTCAACAGTCGGCGGTAGCTTAGCCAGAAATTTACCAGAACCAACAGATTTAGCCAATGCTTTTGAAGAAAATATATGCGAAGCTTTCGCCTTGTCAGACGCTTATCCCAATCCATTCAACCATGACAGTCAACTTAAAATTAGTTTAAAAGAACCGGCACAAGTTTTTGCTTCGGTGTATAACCTGATGGGACAGCAGATCAGCACGATTGCTGACGAGCAGATGATGTCCGGGTATCATTATCTGCGTTGGGCTGGAGTTGACGATTATGGAAGAACAGTGTCGAGTGGCGTTTATATACTGCGAGCCGTGATCCGCTCAAGCTCAGGCGAACATAAGTCGTTTATCCGGCGCATGGTTTTTATGAAATGATCTGTATTCAGTTTGAAAGAGTTCTGTTAAATTATGTCAAAAAAATGACGATTAATTATTATGGAATCTTAATGGATATGAAAGAAGTATGATCAGGAAAATATTTGGTGCTTTATGCATTGGTTTTTTATTGTGGGGGATAAATTATTCGGTTCAAGCACAGGTAAAAGTTTCGATACCAGATACAACTATCACAATAGGAGATACTGTACTTATACCGATAGAAATAAGTCGGGTGGCTTTAGAAGATAGTGTATATTCTTATCAATTCAGAATCAGCTTTAACAATCAGGTTATTCAGGTATTAAATTTAGAAGTGACCGAGACGTTAAGCGCTCAGTGGATGGGCGCCCCGCTGATTAACATTGGTGAAAATGGTGTCGTTGATGTTGGTCATTTCAGCGTCAAAGAATTAACCGGAGCGGGTGTGCTGATCTATTTGAAAATCAAAGGGATCGGACAGCATCTGGAATCCACGGATATAACGTTTGAAAATTTTTATTTCAACGCCGGCAATCCTCAAACAATTAGCCAAAACGGTCGAGTAACGCTCAACGAAAAGTTAATATCGCTATTTTTTGATGCCAATTTATTTTCACCGGTATATATTTATGTCGATAAAATTAAAAAAAATTTACCGTTCGACACCACCTGGTTTGCTGGCACAATTCATTCGATAGCCACTGATTCTGTGCAACTGTTCACTTCCGACACCCGCTTTTTATTTCGACGCTGGAGCGATGACGGAAGTATCTCCCATTTTGTGGCGCCAAATTCGGATACAACTTTCCAATGTATTTTCGGCACTGAGTATTTCTTGGACGTAAAAACAGAAGTTGGAACAGCGATCGGACAGGGTTGGTATGAATCAGGAGCCACAGCGCTAATTTCGGTTGATTCCCTGGTGGTGTCAGGTGATACGACGCGATACCGGTTTCTAATCTGGGAAGGAACCGGGAGCGATTCATATTCCGGACCAGTGCGAAACCCACAAATAATCGTGAACAGTCCAATTGTTCAGAATGCTATCTGGGAAAAACAACATTTCGTTCGGATTCAATCTGATTTTGGCAATCCTACCGGACAGGGATGGCACTCCGCAGGCGACACGGTTTTTATTGAAGTTGATTCCAGTGTGTCGATAGTGCCAGGAACGCGGCAGTACTTCTATTCCTGGGAAGGAGTTGGCGATGGCAGCTATTCAGGTCAGGCGAGGAGGGCGCAAGTTTTTGTAAACAGTCCGATTGTCCAAACAGTAATCTGGGAAAAACAACATTTTTTATCCGTGCATTCTTTGCCGGAATCATTAGTGGAATTTTCGAGTTCTGGTTGGTATCAAGCCCGCGATACTTTAGCCCCACTTTTGGCGGAAGAATTCGTTGCCATTGAAAAATTTAAATACCGCTTTCAATGGTGGGAGCTTGATCATAATATCGTACATGAAAATCCAGTCACGATTATAATGGACACCGCTCATGTGCTAATAGGCGTTTACGCGATTGATAGCGTTTTGGTTGCTATCAATAGCAATCCGGCGCTAAATTTGCCGATTTATATTGATAATAAATTGTCTTACACACCTTATCAAAATTTCTGGCACTATCAATCGGAATATCAGATAGCTGTTGATTCCATATATGTTGAGAGCGATTCAACGACCCGTTACCTCTTTGATTCATGGGGTAATGGCGGTGAACGGATTCAATATCTGGTCGCTGATACTTCATTGGCATTGGAGGTGAATTTCAACCGTCAGTTTTATTTGAACCTTTGTACAGAACCGCCCGGGATTTATAATTTTGAAGTCTCCGGTTGGTATGATCAAGATAGCACTGTTGAAACGTTAACTGCGCCCGAACAAATTGTGCTGGACGCAGACACAATGAGATTTGTTTCCTGGACAGTGAATGGCGTCTCCATGTTCGAAAATCCGATCAACGTGGTTATGGATCAACCGTATCTGGTGGTCGCTAATTATGAACTGTTGTATTATATCAACGGTTTTGTTCGTGATCGTCGCGGGCGGGCGGCTGAGGGAGTCGTATTAATACTTTCCGGCACCCGCAGTGATACGATTCGGTATCCTGCCGACGGCTTTTATCATTTCGGCTCGCTGGAACAAGGAGCCTACAGAGTAACGCCACACGCTGATTGGGCTAAATTTGAACCTACGTTTCGCGATTATCCTGTGCTGGGAGATGTTTATCGCGAGCAAAATTTTACAGCGATTGACATTATTCCTCCGCATGTTAATCTGAAAACGCCAAATGGAGGCGAAATATTTCAACCGCTGTCAGTTGATACCATTGCCTGGACAGCCGGGGATAACATTGGAGTGGATTCGATTTTGGTGGACTTTTCCGATGATAATGGACAAAACTGGCAGTCGGTTGCTGTACTCGCTAATGTCGCAGATAGTGTTTATCACTGGTTAACGCCGGATTTGGAAAGTGAAGATTGTCTGATAAGAATTATCGTAGTCGATCTGGATGGCAATTTATCATGGGATGTCAGCGATTCTGTTTTTGCGATTAAAAAATGTAGCGGAATAGTGCAACAGGATTTGAATATAAAACCTGATAAATATCAATTATTACAAAACTATCCCAATCCATTTAATAATATAACTACAATTTCTTTTGAGCTTCCAACTCCTGATTATATCACGCTTATGATTTTTAATGAGATGGGACAGGAAGTAAGGATGTTGCTGGATGAGCAGATGCCAAGTGGAAGTTACCGGATTGAATGGAAGGGGATCGATAATTATAATGTTAAAGTAACATCCGGACTCTATTTTTATCGCCTGCAATCACAACGTCATGGTGTTCAGATTAAAAAGATGGTTTATCTACGTTAAATATTATTAAAAGCCATCCTGTGGCATTAATAGCTAAAAAGCCGATGATCCTTCCTTATATAGGTGATGGAACATCGGCTTTTTTTGCACCAATTTATTTCATCAACAGCATCTGTCTGGCGAAGGTTTGATTGTCATATCTGATCTGGTAAATGTAAATACCTGATGGCAGCTCAGTTCCATCGAATTGAACCTGGTGATATCCCTTTTCCAGTGCCTCATTAACAATGATTGCTATTTTACGTCCCAGTATGTCGTAAACCGTTAATTGAACCGGATTTCTATGAGGAACATAAAATGAGATCATTGAGGTCGGATTAAACGGATTTGGATAATTTTGATATAGTTCAAATTGAGTAGGAGCTATTGTAACATCATTTAAAGCCAAAACAGCGCTGGTGGTAACTTTTTTAACTAAGCGAAGATTGTCAAAGAAAATTTTCCCACTGATATCGGCTCCCTCTTCGTATGTAAGTTGAAAACTGTCCACATAATAGGATTTGCCGTCCATGATTTCATTGCCCAACCAGGTTCCCACTGAATTGGGATCGCTTAATTTCCATTCAACAATTCTCCATCCGTACCAATCAATCGTCAGCCACTTCGAAACTTCCAATGGATAACCCTCGCCTTCAACCTCTCTTAAGCTGAAACGAAATTTATTCATGCTACCATCGCCAAATAAATAGCATTGAAGCGTGTACGATGTATCGAACCTGGTCGATTGGATAGCAGAACCGGATGCGTATTCTCTTAACAAGAATTCATCGGCAGTGGTGTCCCATTCGTAACGGAGGCGAGCAGAATTCCGTTGCCGGGTTGAGGACGAAGGAAGATAAGCTTCTGCTGACATGTCAAAAATCGTATTTGGTACAATTATCCCGGTCGTGGAACCGCTCCAACTCGGCTGTTGCCAGTTTGAAACAGAAAGAAATTGATCAATAATAATCATTTCATCGTAGGCTTGAGAAGAGGTTGTAAAATAAATGGAAACATCTTCATCCATCTTATTTCCGAGAAGGTCAGAAATGTCGCTGGATAAGCTCAAGGTATAATTGGTGGTGTTGTAGAGCGGTTCAACGGTCTGAACGCTTAAGATTGATCGTTCTTTAAGATTGGTAACGTGATATTCGACAGGAATTAGCCCACTATCATCGAAAAACTTAACAGTGGTTTCATTTATGGTGTTGATGTCGATAATTTCGTCAAAGACAACCGTCATTACTCCATCAATCGGAAAATCATCAGTAAAAGAGTCATGGTAGGGATAACTGCTGGTAACAACCGGCCCAAAAACATCAAATAAATAGGTCGAAAAATGCAGTACAAAATCATCACCAGCGAAGCCGTCTTTATTCCCGTCGAGCGGCTTGCCGTTAATATCGGTAAGGCTGGCTGAAACGGTTAGGGTGTAATCGGTTGCATATTCAAATGAGCCATCAATTTGAATGGTAACTGTTTTCTGATCTAATGACCAGGAAAAATCTGCAACACTCACCGCTGGATTGAACGAAATGGCGTCAGGGAAGGTTGAGGCGTCAATTGTTTTGGAAAACTGGACGATGATGTCGTCGGTCACTTCTATCGTGTCTCCTTCTGCCGGGGTTGTCGCAACTACAATCGGGGCAAATGAAGGAATAGAATCGGTTTGACCAAATACAGAACCCGGAGATTCCACCCAGTAGCGGTTTAGCATGCTGGCAAAATAATAAAATTTGCCGTTATAATCCTGTGTTCCCGAAAATTGATCGATCAATTGAAAATCAGCCTTGTCAAATTGGATGTGGATGATTTCGTCTGTGTCCGCGTCAAAAACCTCATCAGTGGATCGGTAAACAGCAAACCAATGTTCTGTAGAAATTGTGTCCGGCGGTGATACCGTTATCTGATAATTCAAAGAATCGATTTTTTCCAATGCCAGCTCAGGAGCATCGGGTAAGAAGAGATTTATTTGATCAATTGAGCGAACTTTTGTTTTGCGATTGAAGAAAAGCAATGCTGCATTTTCCCAGTAATTATAAGCATCCCAACTACCATAACTGAAGAATTGGAATCCATCGACCCAGGGTATGGTACGACAGGCTGCGACCACTGAAGGATGCCGACCCCAGACATTGTTTTCGGCAAAACGATATGAACCGGGTCCTACCGAATATAACCGCCGATCCTGAATCCCCGGTTGAATCCATGGCTGCCATGATGCTGAAGGATTTCCCGCAAGCATATCGTAGAATCCGGAAGCAGTCAGCCAGTGATAATGCATTGGTGTGAGTTGTTCTATGAATCCCTGATTAAACCACAGCGCAGCGTCTTGATACACACTACCATATCCCTGCCATCCGCCCCAGTTGTAATTTCCCAATGCGGCTACGGAAAGACGAACCCAGGGTTTGACAGACTGAATAGAATCGTGTAAAACACGAACAAATTCAGTGACCGACCAACGCCACCACTCTTCCCACGAAGCGAAACCACCTGGAACACCTGCGCTGTAAGGGTGTTGATAATCGTATAGATAGCGACCTGCTAAATTGGTGTTGAGCTCTTCAATTTGTTTCGGGGTTATCATCCCATCTAATTGAAAATGCTCTCTGGGAAGTTCTTTCGTAAGGGTTTTTGATAAAAGTGAATTTGTATATTCGTTCCAGCGAACATAATCCAGGTGCAAACCATCGATGTCATAATTTCTCACAATTTCCATAGCGACATTGATTGTATATTCCCTGACTTCTGCCAAACCCGGAGAAAGCGCGATGTTTGCTGTCATCGGATATCCGTCCCGGTCGCGACAGATCCAATCAGGGTTTTCAGCAGCCGGCGCACCGGGTATTGTTGCACTGGCGGCAAAGACATTGAACCAGGCATGCAACTCCATGCCGCGTTTGTGCGCCTCTTCAACGGCGTAAGCCAAAGGGTCATAGCCGGGGTCTTTATAGCCGGCATAGTAGCCCCATGGCTCATAAGCTGAGTTGTAATAAGCGGTGCCGCTCTGCCTTACTTGCCAGAGTACCGCGTTCATGTTCGCTTTTTGGTGATTATCTAAAATTTGTCGGGCAAGCGCTTTATTGGCTTCGGCGCTTTTTCCGGCATCAATCAAATGCCAGGTGATTACCCAGGTCGCGCGAAATTCTTCATTTGGGCTGCCAGCGATCCCCCGGCTAAATAACAGCAAAGCAACAATCAAAGCTGAAAATATCCTCATAACTTCTCCCTGGTCGTTTATTTATTTTTATAATAGTTGCTAGAAATGTCAATGTAACAAAGTTTATAATAATAATATTATCATTAAAAAGCAACCATTAATTTCGAAGTCTGAAGCCTGTGGC